>JABGPL010000123.1 GCA_018644935.1 Calditrichota bacterium
TGAGAAGAAAACAGTATCCACAAAACCACCTTCAGAATTCAAGATCAGAGCAAAATCTGCGTTTTTACCACCGAGGTGGAAAAGGTTTGCAGCCAAACGAAAATACTCATGCGAAAGTGATGAATTATGTGCAGGTACACTTGAATAACTGCTCTCAGCGATTGGAACACCAACTGTTCGGGTCATACTCACCAGATTCGCATTTAGCTCGGGTGCTCGCTTGGAACCATTGTTACGGATACGAATACGCAAATCTGCTACACCAGCAGGTCTCAGCGGGACACTGCGCCATCTGACAGATACAAAGTCGAATTCCGGTCCAGCGAGTGGCAGACTGACAGAGCTAAGCCAATTCTCCTCACCAACACTGCATTCAAGATTAAAAATCGCGTGTTGTTCATCCGGGAATCCACCTCCGATATCAACTACAAACAACACATCCTCTGATTCTCCGGCAGCGGGTGCATTTTCAAGCTCAACCTCACCCTGCACTACCTCGAGATTTGGTAAACTGGGTGTGAGAATCAAACTTACTTGACCATCAGGAACATCCTCACCGAAATTCTCAATAGATATGGTCAGCTCAATTCGTTCAGTTGGATTGGCTGTTCCATCTCCATCTCCCCTGCTATCTCCCTCATCGTCATCATCTATACTGAAATTCCCTGCTGCAAGGAAGGTCTCGGCCTGTCTGATTCTTAAATTGTCCGAATATGGAAAGAGGTTATGTCCGGTAACTGTAAGTTTGACTGTTCCATCTCCCGTCCATTCAGGATCGAGGTCAAATACTACTCGTCCTGCATCATCTGAATATTTGACAACCTGAAACTCATCTGCTTTGTACAAGCACACCCGGGCTCCCGGCATTGTTTCATCTCCACCATCTGCAAATACCTGAATCTCAACATGAGATTCCCCAACTCTAAGGTAGTCAGGATGTTCAATGTCAATTCTTTGTGGGATGTCAGTAAACAATTGTGTTGCTGGATCACCCATCAGGTTAAAAATGTACGTCTCACACAACCACCCTTCCAATTCAGGCTGTTCGTGATGGGCGACATCTCCTCGATCAAAATAATGCTGGTAAAGTTCAACCTTGCCATTCATCATTGCCCAACCCATATAAGGATTCTTGGACCCAAATATTGACCGGAAGTTTGCGGCTGTAAAGAGATTATTATACGCTGTATGTGTCGCTCCCCCTGCTCCCACTGCACCTATACCACCCCCGATAGGGCTAAATAACATTCGTTCTGTGTAGTAGAATTCATCCCCATTGTGTTGAGCAAAGTCTCCTGTATTACATGTCGGAAGCAATACATATGGCAGCATTTCACCATTTTCGAGATTACTTGCAGCGGCATGTGGAAAATCATTCATATTTGCCCAGCCACGATAAACATAAAAACCTATTCCAGCACTAAAGACCTGCGGAATCCAATTTCTACCATCCGGCTGAGGTACCTGGGGAGTCCAATATCTTTCGAAAAACCTGTTATAGCCATTTCTAATGAGCAGCTCTTTAGACCATTTCAATACGTCAATAGAGGATCTTCCACTGCGACTATCTCCTGCAAACAATGCTGCACGCTTCTGCCAACCTCGTTCTGCTCCCTGTCCGATAAAGGGATCGGACTCATAATCAACTATTTTGTTTACAATATCTCTGAGCCGACCGGTACCGGTATTTATCTCATAGAAAGGAAACCTGCCAATTGCAGCATCTGGTAACACATCATTTCCCTCAAGCATAACATAATCATGGTCGCTCTCATAAGGATATTGTCCACGAGTACGATGATCCCAACATGCCATTGGATGCGGACCGTCTGTGTCACCGCAAATGATAATCATCTCAGGAGGTGTACTCCATTCATCATATGCTTCCTGAATTGCCGCCTTAATTACAGCGTTGTTAGCATTGTTCGCCACCCTGATTACTTCAACTGTCCAGCCCATCTGTCTGCGCCATTCAATCAGTGGTTGCAATGCCTGCTCAACATCATTCCATTGTTTTATAACATATACGATCGAACCATTCCTTGTGCCTATATCGCGTGAAGGTTCCGGAGGATTTACAACAAGGTTTGAAACCATCTCAAAAACTGCTTGTGAAGGTCTCGGGCGTAAAGGGTTGGAAACTATGTTAGTTTGATTTTGATCCGAATTGAAATCGAGCACGATATCCATGCCATCTACAACCTCTAGTTGCCCGGTTTGTCTATTCCACCTGATAGGATTAATAACCACAGGTAAAATTCGATATCCCCGCATTATAGCCGGTTCACCAATACTGGCAACTTCAGGTGGCCAAAATCCCTGAAATTTCTCCGCATGCTCTGAGACCACAAACTGATCTGGAGTTCCATCAAAATTCATCGCCAGATCGCCTGCTCCTTCTTCTGGAGTCTGCCGCGATATGGGATTGACGTTTTCTTCCATATGTGTTTTGAGGTTGTTAACTCGGAGTTCTACTCCGGATTGAGGTGGGATCAGAACCATCCGCCTGATTGATGGCAACTCTGGCCAACCATCAGGTCCTACTGAGGGTTCTCCATCAATTATAAATCGGTGGAAAAGTTTTTGGTCTACAAAGATTTCCTGACTCTGGAAATCTTCAAGGTTGAATTCAAGTTCGACTTCAGTAGGTGTAGAGGATTTTAGTTGAATTTTAACTAAACTTGCGGCTTTGTCACCAATTTCAGCGGCAAAGGAAACAGATAGGGTTAAAACGATCAGAACAATCAGAAGCAAAACAAAGCGGTATTGAGGACACATCGAACGCATTTCTACTCCACAATGCGGTGTTTTTAGGTATTTATTTCAATAATACATCAATGCAACAGTGTCGGAAATTGAGATAAATATTTTAGATGCTTTTGCTGATTATAACTTCAGAATTGCCCCAAAGTATGAAAACAACAAAAATCACAAATTCACAAATCTGCTAAACTGGTTGGAATCCCAGATTAGTAACATATAATATAATAGTTAATTGCAATAATATCAATGTTGACAGGGAACACAAAGGAAACATAACGAAGTCGTTTTTACATGCTGGACTCTGAGATAGAATCTTTTACAGGAAGGTGAGATTTGCCAAAAATACTAAACATGAAAAATGGAGTTCCTAATCCATTAACTCCAATGATCTTTCATATTTTTCCTGAGTGATCTTGTGCCCCCAGATTTCGTTTGTTTTTGTTTCTGTTTTTATGAATCCTGATTTTGTATATAAATGAGCGGCGGCTTCGAGATTGCTGGTTGTCCATAAAATCACGTTTGTGTATCCACAATCTTTGCAAAATTGCATCGCCTTATTCAATAGTTTGGTTCCAAGACCATGTCCCCGAAGAGAAGGATGTACTAAAAACCAGCGCAATTGAGCCTCAGTATCCATGTTCCCTACAACTGCGACGCAGCCAACAATTTTCCCGTCCAACTCTGCCATCCACAATCGATCTCTAACAGAATCATGTGATATTGCAAATCTGCCCAATCCTTCCGCCACATATCCTTCAAACTCATGATTCCAATTGTCTTCCCGAGCATGCAGGATTCCATGAAGATATGTAATATAACCAATATCCCCAGGCTTAAGTTCATAACGCAGTGTTATCTTCTTTTTTTGACTCAGAGGTTTATCCACTCCTGCCATCTTCAGAAAGTCCATTATCTTAGGGATTCCTCTTTTAGAATTGAAGTTTACGATCTCAAAACATTTTGGTCAGGATGCTGGTCTGGAACTGACCTGCATCAGGTTTGTTTAGTTTATTCAGTTTAAAGAAATGCTGGTAAAAGTCAACTTAGTTTAAGCTAAAAAGCTGAACAGACAGGTGGTGTCTATTCTTTTTAAATTCGATATTTTGCAGCTAAAGCTGATTCAACCGATAACCTGCCTTATAAACCGTCTCAATTTCAAAACTACCTCCATCAAGTTTCCGACGAAGTGAGGCAATATGAACATCTACTGTTCGAGTTTCAATATCGGGGTCGAGTAGCCATACTTTTGTCAATAGTTCCCTGCGAGAAATTACTCGATCTGGATTACGCATAAAATGAGCCAATAGCTGCACCAATTTTTCGGGGAGAATACCACTTCTACCAAGATAGCTAAGCTCACGATTGGTCAGATTCAACTCTAATCCATCTAGTATGATTGTATCCGATATCGGAGCCTCGGGAGTGTAACGGCGGAGCACTGCCCGTATCCTTTCGATGAGCTCGATTATGCTGAATGGTTTGACTACATAATCATCACAACCATCCCTGAATCCACGAACTTTATCCCACTCTTCACCTCGAGCTGAGAGGATAATAACTGGTGTTTTAACTGAGTTAGCTCGCATTTCATACAGCAATTGGAAGCCGCTCTTCCCCGGTAGCATCAAGTCAAGTATAACCAGATCCGGTTCTATCTCATACCAAACCTTCGCTCCTAACTCAGCACTCCAGGTCTCAGTTACCCCATACCCCTCAAAATTGAGATTATCTACCAGACCCGAACGGAGTTTCCTGTCATCTTCGATAACAAGTATTTTTTCATTCATTGTTAATCACAGTTGTGCTGGCAGACACCCTCGTGTGCTAGCTGAGTTGTTGCTATGACAGGCAAAATATATGAATTACCTCAGAATTCTCTATCGCATGCGGGGTGGAGCTTGTTCCTTTCTCCCTTGATCACATGCCAACTTCCAAAACAAACCGACTCCCACCACCATCCCGATTTTCACACCAGACCTTCCCATGATGCCGTTTTACAACTTCTTTAACCAGAGACAGCCCAATTCCAGCACCGGGAATTGGTTCACGGTCTGTGAGTTTGATGCGATAGAACCGTCTGAATATAGATTTTCTTTTAGAATCGGGGATTCCCATCCCCCGATCTGAAATTGAAATCCGGACAATTGCTTCTAATTGCTCTACCTCTATGTCGATCGATTTGATGTTTGTCGAGTACTTAATCGCGTTGTCAATCAGGTTTCGTATTGCCAGTTCAATAGCTTCCGGATCGGCATTTAGCTCGGATACCCCATCATCTATGTTAAGTGTAAGCTCAAATCCATCATCCTCCAAGAAGGATTTGTACGATTTATAAATTCCGGTCACCAAATCAACAAGATCGGTCTTCACTGGTTTGATTTTCAAATGTCCCGCATCAAGTCGCGACAGGTTGAGCGTGTTATCGATCAGTACTGAAAGATGGTCAGACTCTTGCAGGATTGTCTCGATATATTCGTTTTCCTTTTCAGGTGATACTGCCCTATCATGGTGCAGAGTCTCGGCGAATAGTTTCAACTTGGCAACTGGAGTTCGTAGCTCGTGGGAAACATGCGCAATGAAATCGCGCTGGCGGTTTCGGGCATATATTTGCATTACGATAAGGACAAATAGTATCCCCAACGAACCGAAAAGAAATAACCAGTTTTTTGAATCTACCCATTTCGTGTTCATAACAATGTTTGATAACCACGCTGAAACGGACTCATCAGTGTAAGCATCTCTTCTATTGGGTGCGTAGGAAAAGTGAAAATATGGAATAGTTAGTTGTATTTGTGAATGATCGTTAACCTTTATCCTCCAGTCTGGAGTCCAGCTCAATTGGCTACCCATGTATTTCACGTATGAATATCTTTCATAGTCCTTCTGTCTCTCATGATCATACTCACTCTGAACAATCCCCGTGCTGAATAATGTATCACCATTTGATCGGGTAAGGAGAACTCCCTCATACTTGTGATTGTAGTTTCCTCTCAACCAGTATGGTCTCACTTTAGCGGGAATTTCATCCGCAACCTCAGGAAGATAATGTTCTAAATAGTACTCAAGGTTCCAGATAATACCGTACACAGTATTCACAGCTTCACAGCGGCCGAGACGTGTTTTAAACTCCTCGTAATAATCGTAACTGAATAAAGAATAGCCAATCGTCTTTCGCAATTCTGATCTAAGTGAGTCTTTATACGCTCTAATCCAACCTTGACCGGGGTGAGCCGCATATTTACCGTTGTACTCCATATCAATAAGGTGTTTTAGAGTCCTTCGGTTGGGCAAATCAATCTCACAGGCGATTGGAATTACTGACAAACTGTCACCTCCGCGCTCCCAAATAAAACCTGCTCCGATTAAGGAATCCGATGATCCTTCATTGTGAAGATAATTAACAAAAGTATGAGGGCTCATTTCTGGAGTTTTCATCTTGTTGATTTTTGCACTAATAGCTAAGATAGGTCTATTGAGGATTTCCTTTACATCTCGAAGTTTCGGCAATTCATGTTTCAAAATGAGCATTTCGCGATCCTGAAAGTAATTATAACGCCAGAACTGTGCGACAGCTTTACTGCGCAACTGCAAAAAGACTATAACCAGAATAGCCAGAAGAATAAGAAATAGCCTGAAGCTTCTTGAAAAGTGTGTCATGTAAATTCCTTTAGCTTTTGACCTGAGGTGAAACATTTACTTGAAATATAACATGCATGTTGTACAAAACGCCTTACAGAAAACCGAGATAACTGTAAATTATTTGTAAAAAAACAAAATCATGATTACACTTTATTGTTGGTTTTTATTTATGTAAAAATATTAACTATCTTGTTTTTATTCAAGAATCTGTCTATCTTTGACGTTATCATTTTGAACCATAGATTGTCAGCAATTTAGACGAACCAGAGGAGTTATAGATTTCAATGGATAGACGAATTCTCATTGTCGATGATGAAGTATCTATTGGCAAATTGTTAGAAAAAGCGTTTACACTTGCAGGCTTTAGCCCAAAAACTGCCTGCAGTGCAGAAGAAGCATTGATAATTGCAGAAAAGGAGAAATTTGAAATCTTCTTTTTAGATATTAAACTGCCAAAAATGAACGGAATTGATCTTTGCAAAATTCTGAAAAAGGACCATCCCGCATCATTCTTCTTCTCAATGACCGGTTATGCATCTGTTTTCGATTTAGTGAAATGTCGCGAATCAGGATTCGATGATTATTTTATCAAACCTTTTACACTTGAAGCTGTCGTCAAGGTTGTCTCGGAGACATTCGAGAAGATTGAAAGGTGGAAAAAGGGTAAAAGCTAAAAAATCTCACTTCTGGAGAGGATGGACATTCTTGTCCGTCAAATAGTGCATCTATGTAAGCAAACGGGAATGTCCATTCTCTCCGGTCGGGGAGAGATGGACATTCCCGTTTTTCTACACAAACTCACCATTCATGTCTAACTTAAAACGGATCAAACTATCGTTAATTGTGCTTTGCCAGATAATCAGCTACGCCTTCCGTTGTCGGGGACATCGCTTCATCGCCTGACTTCCAGTTCGCCGGGCATACTTCGCCATGCTTTTCAAGATACTGAAGAGCATCTAACATTCTAAGAGCTTCATCAATATTTCTTCCCAGTCCCGGTTCATTAACCAGTGAGTGCCGAACAATACCTTCCCGGTCAATCAGGAATAACCCGCGCAGGGCGAAGGCATCATTGAAAAGTACACCGTAGTCACGAGAAATATTCTTACTCAGATCGGAAACCAGCGGATACCTCACCTGACCGATACCACCCTGGTCGACAGGTGTGTTTTTCCATGCAAAATGGGAAAAGTGTGAGTCGATAGAAACACCGATTACTTCAGCATTTCTCTCTTTGAATTTATCTAGGGCTTTGTCAAAAGCGATGATCTCTGTTGGACATACGAATGTAAAGTCCAGAGGATAGAAAAATAGAACTACATATTTGCCTCTATAAGAGGACAGTTCCAGTTCTTCAAATGCATTGTCTGCTGTTACAGCCTGAGCTTTAAAATCTGGGGCTGCTTGAGTTACGAGTGAGGACATTTTAGTTCCTTATCAAAATAATTTGTTAATCGAATCTTTAGTGATAATACGAACTATTACTAATTCAGATTGGCGATACTAACGCGAGGTTTGACGAAACTAATTTAAAAGTTGGGTATCCTTCATTTCAATATAAAACCTGAAGTGAAGTTCACCCCCAATCCGTGCCAGCATTCAACTAATACTCCTATTTGGAGGACCATGATTGAGTAATTAAGCCGGCGAAAATTCTTCTTTTCCCGCTCCACAAACCGGACACACCCAATCATCTGGCAAATCCTCAAAAGAAGTTCCAGATTCAATTCCATCATCCGGGCTTACTTCCTCCGGATCATATTCATAGCCGCAGACCGAACAGACGTAGATGTCCATCGTTTTATCCTTGAGTTTTTTGTATTATGTCAGAAATGTAATGTGAGTGGGGCGAAGATGCAAGTAATTGTGGATGGAAAGCTGTTTTAGCGGTGATTTTCAGAGCCACCGCTAAAACATTTCGAATTTTTACGAAATACTTCGTAAATCTTGAGACCGGTAGTTAGGCACCTTCCGATGCTGCAGGCGGTACAAATACCCTTTGCATTGCTTCCTGATCAAGCATGAAGATCCCAGGACCGAAATCTCCGATTAACTTCATTTTTTGAACCATAGCATCCGCAGAGGCTTCTTCTTCAACCTGCTCTGAAACGAACCATTGCAGGAAATTGTAAGTAGCGTTATCATTTTCAATTCGAGCGACTTCAACCAGTCCATTGATAAGGCTTGTTACTTTTTGCTCGTGTTCATAAGTAGCTTCAAATACATCAAGAACAGAATCCCATTCAAATTCTGGCTTTTCGATAGCGTCTAAAACAACCCGTCCGCCTCGTTCGTTTACGTAATGATAAAACTTCTGCACATGAGACAGCTCTTCCTGTACCTGTATACTCATCCAATTGGAAAAACCAGTAAGATTCATGGAATCTAAGTATGCGCCCATTGACATGTATAAATAGGCTGAAAAGAGTTCAGCGTTAATCTGAGCATTAATAGCCTCTTCAACTTTTTTGTTCAACATTATAGTTCTCCCTTCCACAATCCATGAAGATTGCAGTATTCACGTGCAGAAACCTTGTCTGCCTTTACACAGAAATCAGCTTCAGGCTTGTCTCCCGGGTTGAGGAATGCGTGGTATGAGACACCATCTGCCATTAACTCAATCCACTCGACGTAATGATCATCACCCATCGGATGAGCAACACTGCCGACAGAAACATGATATCCATCAGCCGTTTTTGTAATTATCGGAACATGCTTTTCAGTTGCCGCGTCAACCGAACCTTCCTCTAATAAGGTCATCGGTTTGTTGCAGCAGACAAGTGTTCCAGGTCCGGCGTGAACAAACTGAACAATATTTCCGCACAGTTCACACCTGTAAACCTGATCTAATGTATGCATTTCTTTCTCCTATTTTATTTTTGAAACATCGAGATTGCTTAGATCTCGAGTTTGATTACTCTACCAGTTTTCACCAAGTTCTTCAAAATGTGCTTTTGGGTGCGCACACGCTGGGCACATTTCAGGAGCGTCAGTTCCTTCGTGTAAATATCCACAGTTTCTACAGCGCCAAATTGCAACACCATCGCGCTTGAACACACGACCCGCTTCAATGTTGGCAGCAAGATCTCTATACCGTTTCTCATGTTGTTTTTCCGCAACTGCGATTTTTTCAAAAACAATAGCAATTGCATTGAAGCCCTCTTCGCGTGCGATTTCTGCAAACTCTGGATACATTATCGTGTGCTCATGGTTTTCACCATCGGCGGAACCGAGCAGGTTTTCAAGTGTGGTTCCAATAACACCGGCAGGGAACGAACCTGTAATCTCTGCCTCACCACCTACAAAGAACTTGAACAATCTTTTAGCATGTTCTTTTTCCTGATTTGCAGTTTCTTCAAAAATGTGGCTTATCTGAACATAACCTTCTTTTTTGGCTTTCGCAGCAAAAAAAGTATATCTGTTCCGCGCTTGTGACTCACCAGCAAAAGCAGCCATCAAATTTGTTTCAGTTTTTGAACCTTTTAACTCCATCTCTTCCTCCAAATTTCTATCGTTTCACTTTTTAGTTTTCGTCGATTAAGTCGTCATATTCGACTTCAAAACGAAGTTTGTGCTTCGCTTCTTCGTTGGCGAGCATAAAAAATGTATTTTGCAGATTAGTATCAGTAACCATTCCAGCGATGTCCATATACATCTTAAATGCCGCTTTTTCCTGCTTCATAGCGACTACCAGTGCCTGTTGATAGTCTATACCAGGATTCGGTTGTACATCTACCAGATAATCCCCGATTTTCAGATCCATAACTTTTTCAACTGTCGGCAATTCAATTTTGCCATTCTTTATTGCAAGGAGTTTTTCCTTATGAAGTTTTTCCTCAGCAGCAAAATCTTCAAAAACAGCCTTCATTGCGGCGTGTTCCATCTGTGCGGCAAGCTTAAGGTAAAATTTGTTTGCAGCTTCCTCGCGGTCGACAGCAAAATCAATTGCTTCGTTAAAAGAACCAAATTTCATATTTCTCCCGGATACTTATGTTTTTTTGTGTTTACTTATGAATTGGAACACCAGCAGTAATCTCCACGGCTTCCAATATTGCTTCTGAAATTGTGGGATGTGGATGTATCGTAACCATAAGATCTTCTAATGTTACCTTGGTCTGAATGGCAAGAGTTGCCTCTGCAATTAACTCAGACACGTGGGGTCCAACCATGCCAACACCTATCACCTGATTGGTCTCAGGATCTGATAGAATTTTAACCATTCCATCAGTCCTGCCGATGGCTTGAGCTCGACCAAGTCCTCGTAATGGGAATTTCCCAACATTGTATTTGATTCCATCCTTTTTTGCCTCAAGCTCGGTTAAACCACACCACGCAATTTCAGGATCGGTAAATACAACAGCTGGTATTGCATGGTTATCAAATTCGACCATGTGGTTTGCAATTACCTCAGCTGCTACTTTCGCTTCCCGGCTGGCTTTGTGGGCTAATGCGTGCCCCGGAACGATATCGCCGATCGCGAAAATATGCGGAACACTCGTTCGACATTCCTTATTGACTTCGATTAATCCACGATCACCAATTTTTATTTCTGTATTTTCGAGACCGATATTATCCGTGTTTGGACAGCGGCCAATGGCTACTAAAACCTGATCGCTTTCAATTTCTTCAAGCTGCCCCTTATTGTCAATTACAACAATATAGCCTGAGCCATTCTTCTTCACATCCTTAACGCGGGATTCATACTTAATACAATCCAAATTTCTTTCGCATCTTCCAACCATAACATCAACAAGATCAGCATCTGCGCTCATCAACAAATGTTTGGAGAATTCAACAACTGTGACTTTTGAACCAAGACCTGAATAAACCAGACCCATTTCAAGTCCTATATATCCTCCACCTATAACGACTAATCTTTCAGGAATCTCAGGAAGCTTAAGAGCTTCAGCCGAAGACCAGAGAGGTAAATCATATCCTGATGGCAATCTATTAATTCTGGAGCCCGTCGCGACTATACAATTTTTGAAATTAACAATCTGCTCACCATCATTAATAGTGAGCTGATTATTATTTAGGAATGTGGCTCTTCCAGTTATTCGGCGTATCTTTCGCTTTTCAAGTAAGTCTCGGACGTTTCCAGTCAGTCTCTTGATAACGGTATTCGTCCAAAACCGTAATTTATCAATATCATATTTCAGACCATCTACACTCAGTCCCATACTCTCGGCAGCTTTGACGGAGTTGCCAAGTTCAACTACATTAATTAGTACTTTTGAAGGGATACACCCTTCAAG
>JABGPL010000124.1 GCA_018644935.1 Calditrichota bacterium
TCATCGTGTAAGCCTGATTGATCATTACAATCTACTTGATAGATTCAGGGTAAAATATGAGGGCGTATCCCATTGACCTCCATTATTCGCAGAGATTGGAATTGTACTAATCTATTTTTCATTATCAAACCGAGCTACAGGACTCAAGCCAATTGACACCAGAAGATTTTAACATAATAAACGCCAAAGAGAAACCCGAATTAGAACAGCTCAACAGTGAACTCGCAGAAATTTGCTGGCCTGAGTTTATGCGTCAGGATCCTGTCGCGGTTCATTTTAACGATTTGTACAGGAATTTTGCCGACTTTCAGTTTGGTCTTGAAGAGAAGACGACTGGCAGGATCGTTGCAATTGGCAACAGCATCCCATTATTCTGGAAGATGGATTTTGAAAATCTGCCTGATGATGGTTGGGATTGGGTAATAGAGCGCGGGGTTAAGGACCGTTTCACCGGAAAAGTTCCCAACATGTTATCGGCTATTCAGGTTATGATTATCCCTGAATTTCAAGGGAAAGGGTTAAGTAAGGTTATGGTGCAGGCAATGAAAGATATTGGTGTGGGGTATGGATTTAAAACACTGATTGCTCCCGTGCGCCCCAGCCAGAAATGTGAACACCCGAAAATGTCAATGGAAAGATATATCAAACTGAAAAATGACAAAGGTCTCCCATACGATGCGTGGATGCGGGTTCATGCCAGTCTCGGTGCCCGGATTGTCAAAGTATGCCCATTGTCCATGCGTATCACAGGAACGGTTGAGGAATGGGAAAAATGGACAGGACAGAGTTTCCCTGAAACCGGAGAATACGATGTGCCCGAAGCACTCGTTCCTATTACAATTGACCTAAGCCTGGATATGGGTATCTATAACGAGCCGAATGTTTGGATGGTGCATGAAGGATTATAATCTGTTTCGTAGGGGAAATTCAGGAATTTCCCCTACAATACTCTAATATACGAGCCCGGACTCTTTTAATCCGGGATGTTGTAGGTGTTAATATTACAGTATGTTACAAACGCAAATGTGCATCCATCATCGAACCAAATTAACCTTCCTGACAACAGACTGTCGCCCCGCGTCAAGTTTCAGCAGGTAACACCCCGAAGGGACGTTGTTTGCATTCCAAAGCACTTTATGTTCACCCGCCAGCATTCTCTCTCCCATCAATGTTTGCACCTCCTGCCCTGCCAGATTGAACACTTTCAAGGAGATCGGAGAGGGATTCGGCAAAACATAGGATAGCATTGTGGTGGAGTTAAATGGATTTGGGTATGGTGAAGCCATTCCAAACTTGTAGGGAGTTATATCAGTTTGCAGGTTAATTCGCAACGCATTGCCGGAAATGTTAACCTCGACAAACTCCTCATCCCGGTCGTTAGATTCTATGTGGAGAACTGCTTCATAGACACCCTCCTGCTCTGGATCAAATAAGATCCAGACAAGAGACAAAGAATCGGGTAATATTTCCTCAGCTTCACCCCAATCGAAAGAGAAATCGAACGGTGTATCTTCCGGGATTAAGAAGATGTCATTTATGTTGAGAAGTCGGAGCCCAACGTTTCTAATTTCAATAGATTCCTCTGCATGTAAATCCGTTTGAGTGTTGGTGAACTCGATCTCGGTTGGATTTATCCTGATATTTCGCTGTGGGAAGAAGAACGGTCCTATGTCTGCAACTGTGCTATCTGGATCTGGATCAGAATCCGGATTGCCGGCATCAATGCAAGGTGAACCATCGGTTGGATAATACATTTCAGGGAACTCACCTTCAATTACTAACTGGGGATCCATGAATAGATTCCCAAAAACATCTGTGGAATCGCCATTAGCATTCACACGGTTATTGACTCCGAATTCATCTAATTCTATTTCCCCATGAAGAATTAGATCGGCGTCTTCACGTTGATTGAAAAATAAGTTATTACTTATTTGCGGTAACGGCGCATCAGGATTAACTCTGTATTCCAGAGAAATCATCGATCCGCTACCCATAAATATATTGTTTTTGATTTGACAAGAATCGGTGGCAACTATAGGATAACCTGGACCAGTTGGATAAAAGAGACAGTTTGAAACAATAACAGAACTACGTGGTCCCACGCGAATACATCCACAATTTAGTGCTATTTCAAAAACACAATGTGAAATCACAGAAGTTTCCGGTAATCTTGTTTCTAAGTTTACTTCATAGTCTAATCCAAACTGTTCCACATTGGAAAACCTGCAATGGTACATTTCGACTTGGAAACCTGAAGTAATTACTGGTCCGCGTCCCTGAAAAAAACAATTCCTGAAAACCGGTTTGTGATCATTTGATCCAACGGTTACCAGATTTGTAAGTCTACCGAATTGATTAAGAGGTCTCCAATTTACGAATTTACAGTACGAGAAACTTATGTTCTTTATTTCTATATCATCCCATGATGTATCCATCAGCACAATCCCGAACCAGTTTTCGCCTTCGAATATGTCAAACGTAATGGAATCTTCTTCTGTTCCTTCTGCGATTAATACGCCCCAGCAGTCAATCCCTGTTCTTCCGTCAGCGAAAAGAACGGTTACGCCAGGATCGATGATTAATGTATCATCTCCAGCAATCCCAAATCCCCAGGCACCATTCTGGTCACATATATAAGGGCTGCCTTCCTGAGTCCACCGCCCACTCACCATGCCACCAACGTGGGTTTGAGCACTAACCAATGAATGGAGAAGCAGCAACCAAATGAGAATGTTTCTAAAAGTTGACATATTACTCATCCCAATAAGTTGTAAAAATGTTCCCTGAGTGCCTGTCGGGTGTCCTCACCTGACAGGCAAATTATTTGTCAATCTGGCGCACGCCAGAATAAATCTCCCAATCATTTTTTAATCTTCAATTTCAATCAGATAACTGACAGTCACGCTCCCTGAAAGGGGAAAGTGACTGTCAGCTTTAAACATTAAATGACTCTGAAGAAAGACTACTTAACGGCTACAAGCTTTATTGACTCCTTACCTTTTACTCCTGATTGACCATGATAATTCACTCTTAGGATGTAAACTCCTGAAGATACAAGTATGTCGGACTGGTTTCGACCATTCCAAATCCAGTTAAACTGACCTGCATGGACTTCACGTGAAGTTAACTCACGTACCAGACGTCCGTCTTCTGAATAAATAGAAATGTCCAACGCCCCAATCTCTGGTATGTCGAACCGAAGGGTGGTAGAAGCGTTGAAGGGATTTGGAAAAGCGGCATGAAGGGAGAAAGAAGAGGGTATCGATACTGCAACGCTGTTGAAATTCAGGTCTGTAATAGTCAGATCTGGATTGTGGCTGTAATCGAGATTCCCAAATATTTCCAGCGTGTCAGGACCATATTCTGTGTTATTGCTTTCACTCCAATAATTCAACGTGAATATGTCGCCGTCGCGATAGCCATCACGTTCTACTGTAAGAGTGTCGTCCTGCCAAATTGCCAATCCCATTGGGAATTCCCCAGTGACAACAGAAGAACCGATACAAATTCCGTCCGTAAACAATCCAATTTCGTCACCAGCAGCTACCTCGATATTTTCAAGTGAAAGTGAACTTATTAGCACCGAATGGAAATCATCTGTCCTTGCGGAAACTAAAAAGTGTTTTGGAGAGGAGGCAATTTTCCTTTCACCTTTGTCTTTGGCCTCAGGAGGTGCAACTTCTGGTTCTTCTGCAGGATAAATCAAATCCGAAGCCTCCAACAACTTAACCTCGTAGGCATTACCCGGCGACAGATCAGCCATACTGCTGAATGGTCCGCCTACAACGTAATCCGGAACTAAAAATTGACCTGCTTGATTCTTCGCATGCAATAGGGATTCTTCGACGATCAGATTGTCGAAAGCATCCCATGGATCGAGATCAAAATCGGGCAGATAAGCAACAAGATTCCAGTTGGGTGCGACAGGAATAGGCTCGTCAGGATCTACGGGACGTCCAAGGACCACTAATGTACCAGCCCCATCCATATCTGCCTTGTATCCGTCGAGATGATTCCAACACGGGATGTTATTGAAGTCCCACGGAGGACTCCAAAAAAGACCTAAGCCGTCCTTGAGTAGTATAAGGTCATCCTCAATTTCTGCACACGTTAGAAATATTCCATTTTCTTCGTCCAGATCATTACCTTCAGTGAAATAAGGTTCCATGCGGGATGAAATCCAGTTCCAATCTTCTTCGAGTTCAATTTCCTGTCGTCGGCCGTACTCTACAGCGTTTCCGGCATTAAGCTCTCCGTATCCGACCTGGTCATCCCACGTACCATAGTCATCGTCGACATCATATACGATGTCTGGTAATCCATTAATATCAGCGTCTATTTTATCAGTAGTGATGCAAAGCGTCTCAGTAATCTCTGTAGCTGATAATTCATTCTCCTGACATAATAATAGAAGTGCGGTGCCTGCCACAGTCGGAGTTGCACCTGAGGTTGCACCGAAGCCAGCAGGATAGCCAGGATATTCAATTCCCCAATATGCATTAAGGACACCAGCTGTCCATTGTAATTGAAGATCATGATCTTCATCATAAAGATCAGAAAATCCTGTTGGTGCCATAATTTTAAGTCCCTCGCCGTAGTTTGATGCTTGGGATCCTACCTTATCCCATCTTCTGTCATTAAAGCTACACCCTACAGAAAATACACCCGGTTGGAGACCTGGCCATATCACCGGTTCTTCATCAAAGTTACTTGCTGCGCAAAAAATAAGAACATCGGCGTCCACAATTCTTTGAATGATATCATTCCAGTAATCGCAGATCCCATCAGGAACAAGATAGGAAAGACTTACAACATCAATAGTTCCCTGCTCAGCTAAATCTGCAAGGTACAACAACCCAACCTCATACATATCTTCGGCAGGATCCATTAAATCCTCATGCATACCAGGATAAGTCGGATAACTCTGCACATAAATTATTTTACATCCAGGCTGAGCATTTTCAGCTTCCTCATCGTCCCAACCACCTGCTATTCCGGCTGTACCTATCGGCTCATTATCTTCAAACGGACCATTTGTTTGTGATACGACAGCCGAAGCACACTGGGTACCGTGTCCACAAGTATTAAATGTTGAACAATGTCGCATCTGATTCTCGTCTCCGAGTAGGTGAGAATATGGTCTATCGTCCGCATCATAACCTGGTGCGTGAGGTGAGACATTAATACCAATCAGGTCGTCAATCCATCCATTTCCATCATCGTCATTCCCATCAGCCTCTTCGTCATCCAAATCCCAACGACCCACAGGTCCATTGTTAAACCATTCGTAGTCTGGGTCCCACACAAAAACTCCATCTTCGTCGTGGTCCTCGCCTTCATTTTGCCACACATTCGGAAATATGTCCGGATGCCAATAAAGAAGTCCATCGTCCATCATGCCTATGACGGGAGGTTTGTAATTCTCTGTCTCTGGACCGGGACCAACAATCAAGTCCCAGGCTCGACCGATGTCGATGTCATTATCAAAGCCATCTTCGTCTGTATCATTTAGGTTTATTTGATTAGCGAAAAGTTCATCTAAGGGAAAGCGTGCAAATTTGATTTCAGTTATATTTTTAGCACTCTTGACATATTGAGAACTCAAATAATCATCACAAAAATCCAATGGATCCACTTCTGGATCGGTTAATTTGATTGTGAACCGATTTTCACCACGATCACGATAAATTTCCCCATCATTGGCAAGGTTTAAACTATTAATTTGAGTTTCCGTTACCGAAGAGCCAAATTCCACAAAAATATATAAACCGGTAACCTTGAAACTATCCCCATAACAAACCTGAAACCAACAACTGTCACCTTGAGTATACTCGCGACCGTTGAAGGTTGTTGCATCTGCACTTGAAACCAGCAAAAAAAGACCACACAAGCAAACAAACACCACAACATGCTTAAGTCTTAACATTTTTGCCTCCTAAGGCTATTTCTCGGGGGCATTTGTCGTATATTTTAATGTGTGCAGTGACTGCCCCCGGGTAGTCAGCACTACATGTGTCGGGTGCGTTTCTTGTTTGAGCTTGTGAACGCACCCGATTTCTTTTTTTATTGTATATTTTCCCGGTTTCGGAAAACGTCGGGTTGGGTTGAAAATATTCAACCCCTAAGTGCCAAAACAGAAAAACCCCACCGAGGCGGATTTGCCAAGTGGGATATGGAATTACCAA
Source organism: Calditrichota bacterium (assembly GCA_018644935.1). Taxonomy (GTDB): domain Bacteria; phylum Electryoneota; class AABM5-125-24; order Hatepunaeales; family Hatepunaeaceae; genus JABGPL01. The sequence goes on from JABGPL010000124.1 coordinate 6,186, forward strand.
CTCGATTGAAATCCGTCAAAATACTTAATTTACGGATTTCAGATTTGTAAATATAAAAATAAAACAAGATCATTTACAACCATTTACCAATTAAACTTGTATCTTTCTAATTCGGTTAACATTGAAGCAGATAAAAACAATTCAGTATATTTTAAACACAAATTATCCTAAAGTCAAGTCTTTTTTTTCAGAAGTTAATATTTTAAGTATGGGTTTGAAGGGGAGATTCATGAATCGCCAATACGTTGCAGCAAGAACAATAGGTAACATGCAATTCTTAAATATTCAATTTTTCAAAGGTAATAGCAAAATATTAGCTTGATTTTTACCCACAGGATAGGGTAAATTTAAATGTTCGGGATTTGAAAGCGTGGTCGTGCGTCCAAACTAAACCATTTTGTTGCTTTTACACCGAGAGACCGAACATGAAAGTTGATACCTCCCTCAAATTCTCCGTAAACATCTGTTTACTATTCCTTTTTGTCTGTACGTCAGTATCATTTTCCGCTACAACCAAAGAAAACTTTAACCCAACCGGTTCAGATGAATTGTTTCCTGATAAAGCTGATGGGCGTAAAACCGAAATGCCAACTTTACAGGCACATCCATTGGGACAATCCAAAATCAAGGTCGATGGCAAGTTGGATGATCCCGTCTGGGAAGAAGCTGAAGCTACTAAAGGTTTTGTGTCTGGGATCCCAATCGCGGTGAACGTGCTGCAATTGTGCTGGAGGTTGGGGTATATGACCATTAACTAAACAATTGATTATCGATAGTATATTGTATCAAGTCCTTGCTCTTTTTCAGATTCAGTTTTTTCAGGTTGCGTCCTGCGCTAAGTTTGCAGGGGAGAGCTGGTCTTCAACCTTCGTGGAAAGGTTTATCTTAGTTCTTGCTGCACAAGGTGTTTTTTGCCGTCAAACGAGGACGTGTAACGGCTGGTGTTAACGCAGAATAGGGTTTACAAGATATATAATGAAGTTTCAATATATTATGAAGGACACTTGCGGAAAGTGAAAACTTTACTTAACATTGTGAAAGAACGAGAGCATATTTAGAAATTATTACAGCGAAGAGTGTTTACACTCGGTGCTGGGACACAGTCCACCTAACGAGATGGTAAAGGCTATTATGGAGTCCCGACGCTCCCGCTTAATTGCAGCGATCACCACCAGTACGATAGCCGGGCATTTAGCCGGCATCAACCAATTTGTCCCATTCGTAGTCACGTACTGGATCGAAAGGTCACATCTTGAACACCCTGAGCCGTCTCTTAGACAATTGAGCAGGAGGAGGAAAAGACAATTGAACTCGAATGTATAAGTCCGATTGTATGGACTGACCTCGAGAGCAAGTGACCGCCGTATGGATTTCAAAATGAGTTTTTGTAAAAATTAGAGGAAGACTATTTGGCAACTAACCAGCAAACTGCAGGTAAGATAAAGGTAACCTTCAAACAGGCCGTCGGGATGTTATTCCCGTACGTCAAAAACCGGGTTATGGAGCAGGTTAAGGCCGTTGCTCTGATTATCATTTATCTAGTACTGTTTCAGACCATCGTACTCCAGATGGGAATTGTTGATGCTTCGATCATAGGGATCGGGTTGTCACTCGTAGTTGTCGGGCTCACCTTCTTCATGGAGGGCTTGATGTTGGGGCTGATGCCGTTGGGCAATGTCATTGGGACAAAGTTACCGCAGAAATCGAAACTGCCGGTCATATTGATTTTCGCCTTCGTACTCGGAATAGGTGCAACGTTCGCAGAACCAGCCATCGGCATCCTGAAAACCGCAGGTTCTTCCGTTAAACCCTGGGAGGCACCGCTGCTGTTTCTGCTGTTAAACAAGTTCTCTAATTATCTTGTTTACTCTGTCGGGGCTGGAGTTGGTATTGCAGTTGGATTCGGTATGCTGCGTTTCCTTTATAAATGGTCGTTGAAGCCGTTTATTTACATATTGATCGGTGGGCTCATTGCATATACCATATGGGCGTATCTGGACCCGAACATGAGGGCATTGACTGGACTTGCCTGGGACTGTGGAGCAGTGACGACCGGTCCGGTAACCGTACCACTAGTTCTGGCATTGGGAATCGGGATCTGCCGCATCGCTGGTGGAGCTGGCGAGGGAGCCTCTGGTTTTGGAGTTGTGACCCTTGCCTCGTTGTTTCCCATCATTGCCGTTCTCACTCTCGGAACTGTTTTTCTCGGCAGCGTCTCGAAGCCGATGAACGAAATCGCGTTTTTTAGCAAGAAAAACCAGACGAAAGCCTCCTCTTTATTCCTCAGCAAAGAAGACATGATTGGCTACGCCTTCAAGAATGCAAGCGCTGAAAGCCAGCTTGCTCTTTTCGGTGGAGACAATGCCGAAATGCTTACCTACATAGAAAAACTTAAAAAGAACGAAGCAAAGAGAACCGCAGTTTTCGGACTGGACTCAGACGCGCTTGAGCGCTGGGCTGCTTTGACTGGCTCGAAAGATCAACAGATGATTGTATTCAATCATGATAAGGACGCCATTAAGGAGGCTGCGACCTATTATGCCAGGTACATTCCACCTCTCAATATCTCCGATATATTGAAACGCAACGGGCTCGCAGCAGTGCAGGCTATCGTCCCACTCACGCTTCTTATGATGCTTATGCTTGTTGTGATTCTGCGTGAGAAACTCCCACATGCCGACGAAATTATGCTCGGAATTGTCTTTGCGGTCTTCGGCATGTTGCTGTTTAGCATTGGTATTGAACTTGGTTTGGCAAAGCTCGGTGGTCAGGTAGGGGGAAAATTGCCGTCTTCGTTTATGACCATAGAGATGAAAGAGCAAATAAGGAACATAACAAATTTTGATAAAGAAGTCGTTCAGACTGCCACAACCTCCGAGGGAGAATTGAAGGAATTCTTCTACCTGAAAACCGGTAGCGATTACGAAGAAGTGCCATATTACCAGCAGGGTCATGATAAAGAGAAGTCAATTTACCACTATACGCCGACGAAAGGACCTTTGTACGGTTCGGAACGAGGTGTAATGGGAATAATCGTCGTGCTGCTTTTTGCGTTCATCGTTGGATATAGTGCTACTATGGCCGAACCAGCGTTGAACGCTTTAGGTCTGACAGTCGAAGAACTCACTGTCGGAACTTTTAAGAAAGCGGTACTGATGCAGTCGGTCGGGCTGGGCGTTGGTGCAGGGATTGCACTCGGTGTAGCAAAAATCCTATGGGGCATTCCACTCGTATTTCTTTTAGTACCACCCTATGTTTTTTTGCTGATAATAACCTGGCTCTCAACGGAAGAATATGTTAACATTGGCTGGGACAGTGCCGGAGTGACTACGGGTCCTGTCACGGTTCCACTCGTGCTGGCAATGGGCCTGGGTCTTGGAAGTCAGGTGGGCGTGACTGAAGGTTTCGGCATTCTTGCCATGGCTTCTGTTTGTCCTATTCTCTCTGTATTGGCTGTAGGATTGATTGTAACCAAAAACCGGAAGAGGGTTGTTCGGAAGTCTCCAAAATCATCTCCGGAAGGAGGTACCACCTGATGGTTGCAATAAAAAAACTCAGCCGGATATCCGGCATTTTTAACAGAGGTCTCACCCCGAGTATCATGGAGGTTTTAAAATCCATCGGGATTGACAATCTACAGATCGCAAACGCCAGGACAATTAAGTTGACGAAGAGGAAAGGACGGTTCGGAATCGGCTCCGAAATGGCACTCATTGAAGATCCCGGCGATATCATATCTTTTCTAGTACCACCAGAGCAGGAGCAGGCTGCATTAAACCCGATTGCTGACATTGGTGGGATGAAAACACCGGGACGAGCCATGGTGTACAGCGAAACGGTTCAATTGCTCAAAGCTCACGACCTCTGTCAGGAGAATAGCGTTAATTCCGACGTGGAAGAGAAACCGGCGGGATTGCGAGCCAAATTGACAGGCATTTGCTGTATTGTTCAACGCGGAAAGGGAAATGAAGTCGCGAGGGTCGCTCTGGACACTGGCACCTGTGTACCCGGCATCTCTTTCGGACATGGCACTGGAGTAAGAGACAAGTTGGGGCTCTTGCGCATTACGGTACCAGCCGAGAAAGAGATTATTAACCTCGTCACCAGTTCGCATGATGCCGAAGCCGTAATGGATATGATGATTGACGTTGGAAAACTCGATCAACCAGGAAAAGGATTCATCTATCTCCACCCCATTGCTGACGGAATCGCCAATATGAAGGTCACTTTGGGCATGTCCAGACAAGCAGCGAGTATGGAACAAATAATTGCTGCGGTGGATAAATTAAAAGGCAACGCCTCCTGGCGCCGTCGAACCTCAACCGATAATGTGGGTAACTCGAAGCGTAAGAGGGTTTTTCTTGAGAATCTCACCAACCTGATCTTCACCTGCAACGAAGGTCGGGGGGAGGAGTTGGTCAAGGCCGCGATGAACGTCGGGGCGGCAGGTGCCACTATCGTCAAGCTTAGACATCACCACACGAGCGACTCAGAACTGAGCACTATATCTCCAGCGCGTGAGGAGTGCAACATGATCGTGGGTGAAACGCAGGTTCCCGATATTGTGGATGCTATTGAAAAGGCTGGCGGGTTCGATGACAACACACACGGACATGTGCTGATACACCCCATACCGAAAGCATGCACGTATCTTAGTAAATGATCTTGACAGAAATAGCAAAAAAGAACAGGAGTTGACCATTATAGCAGACAAAATTCTACCAGGATGATCCATCTATGCTCACGTCCTGATAAGCTCTGTCTTTGATCCGGAAATAATCGACCTCACTCTCAAAGCAAATTTCCTGTTCACACGTGATTTGTCTTTGCAGCTTTACTTCCAACCCTTCATCACCGCAGGTGATTACTACAATCCATCCGAGCTCGCAAAACCAGATTCCTATGACTTTATTCCGATTTCTGATGTCCCCGGTTTGCTCTTGTTGAATGGTTGGATTTAATTTTCAAAGGGGAATTTTTCTGGAAATTGAACAAGGGCACGTAGCGACGGGCCCCTACGGTTTGGGGAACTTGATGAGGTATATAGATTTTTCGATTGATATACACCTATACATTTCTCAAAATCAGTAGACCTTAACAACTCTTTAACAACTCCAAGCCTCAGGTTAATTAAGTTAACAGTAGTTGAACACACATTCATAATCGAGCATGATCCAAAGTGAGGGGACAATAAAAACTTTTTTTACTTTCAGTTGCATGTGCTACACATTAGAATTGAATTCCAAGTCAAATGAAGGTTCTAAGAAGTAAATTGTTCAGTTTTAACTTGATAAATGTACCTACT
>JABGPL010000125.1 GCA_018644935.1 Calditrichota bacterium
CACTCGGTGCTAAACTTGAAAACCTGATAATGTGTGATAGTAAAGGCGTAATTTACGCTGGTCGTGAAGATGTTGATCCTGACCACCCAAGGTACAACAAGTATAAAGCGAAGTTTGCTTCAAACACTGACAGACGTACCTTGGCAGAAGCAATGGAAGGTGCCGACAGTTTCTGTGGTGTCTCGGTTGCCGACACGGTCACAAAAGATATGGTTCGATCCATGGCGGACAGCCCCATCGTACTCGCGATGGCAAACCCCGATCCAGAGATAACCTACCCGGATGCAATTGCTGCACGTAAAGATGTCATCATGGCTACCGGCAGGAGCGATTATCCCAATCAGGTGAACAACGTTCTCGGTTTCCCGTTTATTTTCCGTGGTGCGCTCGATGTCTTTGCAAAAGAGATCAACGAGGAAATGAAAATCGCTGCCGCCCACGCGTTGGCAGACCTCGCAAAAGAGGAAGTTCCCGAAGTTGTTTGTAATGCTTACGGTGTTGACCGGATTGAATATGGTCCTGAATACCTTATCCCCAAACCATTTGACCCCCGCGTACTAATGTGGGAAACAACTGCAGTTGCACGTGCTGCTTGCGAAACCGGTGTTGCCAGAAAGCCGATCAAAGATTTTGATAAGTATTGGGAAGAGCTTGAATCCCGTCTGGGTAAACTCAAACAGGTGGTGCGTCAGGTTATCAACAAGGCGAAGCGGATTGACAAGAAAGGCAAAAAAGTCCGAATCGCCTTCCCTGAAGGCTCAAATGAACGCATAATCAGGGCTTCGCGTCGAATTCTTGAAGAAGGTGTCGGAACTCCGGTACTTATGGGTGTTGAAGAGGAAATTCATAGCATTGCTGAACGCCTATTAGTGAACCTGGACGGCATGGAGATTATTAATCCAGTTACACATAAGTCATACGAGGCAATGGTTCAGCGTTTCTTCGATCTTCGATCTCGCAAGGGGATCAACCTTGAAGAGGCAAAACGGATGATGCATAGACGCCATTATTATGGACCAATGCTTCTGCTGAATAATGAGGTCGATGTCGTCGTTTGTGGACAGACGAGGTATTATCCCGACTCGATCCGACCGGCACTGCAAACTATCCCACTGACCGAAGGTATTAAACACGTCTCAGGATTATACATGTTAATGTTCAAGGACCGGGTTATTTTCCTGGCTGACACAACAGTAAACATTAAACCTGATGCGGAAACACTGGCTGAAATCGCATTGTCAGCAATGGACACGGTTAAAAGATTTGACATTACACCTAAGGCAGCGATGTTATCATTCTCTAATTTCGGATCGGTGGATCATGATCTTGCTAAATTGGTTCGAAAAGCTGCAAAAATTGTCCGTGAACGCAGACCAGATGCAATATTTGATGGTGAGATGCAGGCAAACACTGCACTTAATGAAAGAATTCTTCACCGTGATTTCCCGTTCAGTAAATTACAAGAACCAGCTAATCTGCTGATTTTCCCAGATGTTACTTCCGGAAACATTGCATATAAGCTGCTTATGGAGCTCGGCGGCGCAGAGGCAATCGGTCCGATACTGACTGGTTTCTCTTTGCCATATCACGTGTTACAGCGTGGTTCTTCTGTTGAAGCAATTGTCGATGTTGCAGCGATAGGTGCTGTTGAGGCATTGGAAAAACGGAAAAAGTAGGTTGATTATCACGGCAAGATAACGTGTAAATTGGGGCAATGTTTGTACATTCAAACATTGCCCCAATCAGTTTCCCTCCCCTCCCAGATACCACGTGTCAAGACAATCATCCCCATAAAACTTTACGTTAAAGAAAAATTTCACACTTACATGTAGCGGACTCCGGCAGGACTGACTATATTTGGTGAATAGGTGAATTTTTTGAAGGATGAAACTCCTGCAGTAATCCAAAATTCACTTTCAGGATTGAAGTGTTTAAGGGACATTTTTGAAAGAAACAGACCTTTATCACCCTGTGAAACAATTCCTCGAATCTCAAGGGTATGAGGTTAAGGGGGAGATAAACAACTGTGATGTTGTTGCATTACGTGGTGATGAAGAACCCGTTATTATTGAGCTTAAGCTGACGCTCAACCTGAATGTGATTTTACAGGTTGTTGACCGTTTGAAAATCAGCAGCAAGGTCTATGTTGGGGTACCACGGGACTGTTCAATACTCAAGAAAAACCGCAAACGGGTCCTTAAGCTCTTCAAGATGTTGGGAATTGGATTGATGACCGTTGATTTCTCCAGAAAAAAGAACAATGCGGAGGTATTAACAGATCCTGTTGTATTCAAACCCCGTAAGTACAAGCGTCACCTAGGACGTCTACTGGGTGAATTTGCAAACCGGGTTGGAGATCCTGCAATGGGAGGTTCTGATCGAAGAAAGGGAATTCTGACTGCATATCGGCAACGTGCACTGAGGATCGCAAACTACTTAATGGAACATGGAGCAACAAAAGCTTCGATATTAAAGGACGAATTGGACGATCCTAAGGCGAGGGATATTCTGTACAGAGACGTATACGGGTGGTTTGACAGGTTAGGTCGTGGTGTTTATAATTTATCACCCAGAGGGGAAAGAGAAATTAAGGATTGGTAGTGTAAATGGAATATGTTCAGTTTTGATTTGTATCTTCTCAACCGGACTGAATCGTTATTTTCCATTTGTTTATCTTGACGGGCAGCATTTGAGGTTGACAAAACTACCTGACCTGACATAAAATAGTAGTAATCTCATCATAGCGTTACAACACTTTGTAATGCTGCACATAGAAACACACTTCGTTTAACGGAGGGTTTGTGGAACAAACAAGTATTTTGGCAATATGCCTGATCGCTTTTTCAGCAGTTTTCTTCCTCTTAGCACTGCTCGCAGTAGTCATGCAGCTAATTACAGCTGCTTTCCCAATTGTAAAGCAGGAACTTTCCACCGCATATGTTGCGGCCATATCAAGCACTTTTAATGTATTAATCCCCGGGTCTAAGGTTACTCGGATTGAGGAGATTAAATGATTTTCACAAAAAATCCTAAAGAAATCCGTGTCATGTTCACACCGTTTCGCGACGGATTGCAGAGTATGTTCGGCGGTAAAACCAGGATAAATGACATCTTACCCGCCATTGAAGCATCCGCAGCAATGGGTATTCGACATTTTGAGTTTGGTGGTGGTGCGAGATATCAAGCACCATATTTCTACTGCGGTGAAGACCCGTTTGAAACAATGCAGATAATTCGCAACGCAGTCGGCCCTGATGCTGATTTGCAGATTCTGACAAGGTCTATCAGTGGTGTCACGCTCACAACCCAGAATATTGCAGCATTAAATCTCCAGGCTAAACTACACAAACAATACGGCACGACCTGGGATAGGAACTTCGACTTTATGAATGACGTTGACCTGCTCGTCAAGACGGGTCAGCCAATTGTAGACTCTGGGATGCATCATCAAGTTTGTGTCGCATTCATGGGTTTGCCATTTGAATCTAAAACGGCTCACACCGCTGAGTTTTACATTGGGATCGCTCAGAAGTTAGTCGACAGCGGAGTTCACTTCGATTCACTTTGTATGAAAGATGCCAGCGGCACAACGACTCCAAAGGTTGTTTACGAAACCGCAAAAGGCATCCGGAAGATCCTGCCACCGGAAGTTCCTCTCTGGTCACATACTCATGACACAGCTTCAACCGCAGTTTCCTGCTACATGGCAGCCATTGAAGGTGGCGCAGACGGAATTGACCTTTCAGTTAGACCTCTCGCCAGCGGGACAGTTCAGCCGGACGTGCGTTCGATGGATCATGCATTAAAAGGAACAGGATACTCCCTCGACCTTGATGCTTCTCGTATGGGTGAGATTGAAGATCTGCTTAATATCGGTTTGAAAGACTACAGCTTTAATCCTGTTGTCACCTCCGCCGATGCAAGAGTTGTCGGATTCCCGATGCCGGGTGGTGCTATTGGACCTAACGTGCATATGATGGTGAAGGCCGGTATCCTCGATCGTTACAGCGAAGTGCTCGCCGAATTTCCAGTGGTGGTTCAAGCTGGTGGGGCTTGGACGAGTGTAACACCTGGAAGTCAGCAATACTGGCTACAGGCCTTTAACAATGTGCTTTATGGACGCTGGAAGAAAATCGAACCCGGTTATGGTAAATCCGTACTCGGGTATTTTGGAACAACACCTCTGCCTTCGGACCCGGATGTCATCAAATTGGCATCTGAACAATTGGGTCTGCCGGTTTTGAAAGACAACCCGTTAGAAGCAGCTCCGAATATCCTGCCGCAGGCGAAAAAGGAGCTCGAAGAGCGAAACCTGCCGACGGACGAGAAATCCGTTTTCCTCGTCGCAGCCGCAATGGTACCCAACAAGAATATCGAGCTGAATGAAGGCATCAGGTTACTCAAGGGCAAACCCAAGATTGATCTGCCGTTGAAGAAAAAAGCGGAACCTGCGAAGCCCGTCGCTCCAATTGCACCAGCAGCTCCCGCAGCACCTGCTGCGCCGGCATTTGTTCCTGGGCCGGTTACTACGACATGCCAGATTGAAGAAAATGGTGTTACGCGTAATTTCAGGGTGACAGTTGATATCCCTGGCAATGCGATGGGAGGTACTCCTGCACCTGCAGCTGCGCCTGCTGCAATCCCTGCACCATCCACAAATCTGGTGTCGGTATTCTCTCCATTCGAGGGTGACGCTCCGGTTGTTGAATTGAAGGTCAAGAAAGGTGACAGAGTTACCAAGGGACAGGCTATCGGAGCTGTGGAAGCGATGAAAACGAATCACCCGGTTAATGCGCCTGTCGATGGTGTGGTTGCTGAAGTCTGCGTTGAGATCGGAGACGATGTTGATTCAGGAAAACCGATAATCCAGATTAATACCGGAGGGTAACCTCATGGAGATTTTCGGTACTCTTCTCCAGTCATCAGGATTCGCACATCTGCACTGGACCAATCTCGTAATGTATGTGATCGGTGGTGTGTTGATCTACCTTGCAATAACAAAAGAATTTGAACCTCTGCTGCTGATCCCCATCGGCTTCGGTGCGATACTGGCAAACCTGCCACTTGCTCATATGTCGGCAGGAATGGATGCAGGCGAGGGGTTGCTGCAATTTGTTTATAAGCATGGTATCAAAACGGAGTTCCTCCCCCCTATTATATTTATGGGGGTCGGGGTTCTGACTGATTTCAGACCGCTGTTATCGCGACCGTATACTTTCCTGCTCGGAGCAGCAGCTCAGCTCGGAATTTTCGTCGCAGCTCTCGGTGCTTTCCATCTTGCAGGATTCACGCTTAAGGAAGCAGCAGCCATCGGTATCATCGGTGGTGCAGACGGTCCGACATCGATTTTCCTGACGATTCAACTGGCACCGCATCTGCTCGGCGCAGTCGCAGTATCGGCATACAGCTACATGGCACTCGTCCCGATAATTCAGCCTCCGATAATAAGGATGTTGACATCAAAGAACGAGCGTGCCATTGATATGCCTCAGGCACGACCGATTTCAAAAACCGCTGTAATCCTGTTTCCGATTATCGCAGGAACGATTGCAATATTGGGAATTCCGAGTAGTGCTCCACTATTGGGTATGTTGATGTTCGGAAACCTGATCAAGGAGTGCGGTGTAACGGAGAGATTGCGAAAAACGGCAGGCGGGGCGTTAATCGACATAGTGACGATCTTCCTCGGAATTTCAGTCGGCGCGACAATGGCAGCCGAGAACTTCCTCCGCGTCCAAACCCTGTCAATCCTCGTCCTCGGCGCAATAGCATTCTGCTTTTCAACCGCAGGAGGCGTCCTTTTCGCCAAACTAATCAACCTATTCCTGTCCAAAGACAAAAAGATCAACCCCTGCATCGGAGCAGCGGGAGTTTCTGCTGTGCCGATGGCATCGAGAGTCGTTCAAAAGCTCGTGTGTGATGAGACAGGCGGACGAGTCAACCCGCTTATGGCAGCGATGGGCCCTAATGTGGCGGGTGTGATTGGGTCGGCGGTTGCGGCGGGAGTGTTTTTGCAATTGTTGAAGTAAGTTAGCAGACTTTATTTATATTTCTTAACCACAAAGGCACGAAGACACGAAGAAAAACCTTCTTTTTGTCTTTGTGCCTTTGTGTCTTTGTGGTTAAATTATCCTCTTACTTCACCAGAACCGCTTTCCGATATTCCACCCGATCTCCAATCACCGCTTTAATCAAATAATTCCCTGAGCTCATGCCTCCTGCATCCCATATCACCTGATTCTGTCCAGAGTTCTGCCAGCCTTGAGCAAGAGTTGTTACCATCCGTCCAGCGTGGTCGTAGATAGAAAGATTTACATCTCCTGGTCTGAGGATATTGTAAGTTAGATTCAATTGGGAGTTGAAAGGGTTGGGAAATGCTGAAATACCAAATTCACCTGGGAACAGAAATTCTTGTTTTATGCCCAATGCTACCGAAACATCGTAAACTCCGATTCCATCGACTTCCGCGACGTATACGAGACCGTCCCTCGGAAAGACTTTTACCGCATTTTTTGGCATGTCGTAAAAGCCAACCTCTCGCGGATGTCCAGGATTATTCCCAATGGTGAAGATTCTTAAACCTGCAACTCCATCAGCCATATAGAGAAATTCACCGGATTCATCAACTTCAATATCGTACATTGTTGCATGACCTTCCACGAACGGACCTCGCGATTGAACAGCACCCGCTTGAACCAGATTTTCGGGATCTGAAACATCCCAGGCTACCAGCCAGTAGTTACGGGTAATAGTATATAAAAATTCATTTGCATATTCCAAATCATCTATACTCTGACCAAATTCAATCTCATTTACCAGTTGTGGATTCTCAAAATCTGAGATATCGACCACATAAAGTTCATCATTGCTCGTTTGATAAACATAAGATTCGCTTACGGCTGAAATGTCTTTATGACGATTTACGATCCATTCACCCAACATGATCATATTCTCAGGGTCTGATATATCGAATATCTTAAATCCGTGTTGTATAGTAACATACATTAGATCATCGTATTTATCAATGTCCAAACCAAACTCAGGACTCAGGTCAAGAGAACTAACCATCTCGTAGCTGGATTCGTCGGATAAACTCCAATAGGATAATTCCCGACTAATAGCAATGAAATCATCTTCTACAACTGGAAGTGTTCTTCTTATATCATGATTAAGATATCCGAAATCTGATCCCGGGATATCATTTTCCAGTGTAAAATACCTTGCTCCCCGGCTGTTGCCGTCGACATTTGATGTTGTCAGAGCATAATTATCTGTAACAACTATTTCATCACAATGCTCATGCCGGTTGAGGTGTTTGATAGACCGAACATTATCATAATCTGAGAAATCTATGATTTCAATAGAACCACTCAATTTCGATAAATAACCGAGACCGTTGTAAATTTCGAATTGCATGTACACGTCAAAATCATCAACATCTGTGTAAAAAGTTGTCCTTTCCGGACGATCCGGATTTGTTACATCCCAAACATTAATACCATCTATAAGTTCGTTTTGCTCATTTCTTTCTTGATTTGGGACGTAAATTTTGGAATTATCCAAGAGTAACTCAGCTGGAAATTCAGCACTGAAATTATGCGAGGCTAATAGATCAGGATTAGCAGGATCGTCGATACTATAGAGTATGAAGTGCGGCCATGTTGTGACGGCAACAAGCAAATCATTTTCAACCTCTATCGTTGTGAAAAAACCTTGAATGTTAGCAATTTGGTCAGGATTTTGAAAGTCAGAAAGATCCCATATTTGTACACCACTGTTCTCAGGGTCATCTGGAGTTACACCAATAATAAATGCATAATTATCCTTAATTTTGATTTCCGGTCGAAAAACTGTTGGTTGGGACTCTATTTCATCTATTTTCTCTGGTCTGTCCGGAGTTGAAAGATCGTACAGAAGTATGCTGGAGCCGAATGCACTAATCGCATTATTATCTCCGACTTTATGCAGACTGCTTTGTAGAGTGTCTGTTACTTGAGGACTTGTTATGTCAGTCACATCAATGACGAAACAAACCCTCTGTGTAGATACATATGCGTAATCACCCCAAACATCTACTTTTATACCAGTATTCTCAGGCACAAATCTACACACTATACGGGCGTTTTCTGGTTCGCTTATATCTACAATAGAGAGAAGATTATCCCACCCTGTAGCAAAAAGATAATCTTCATAAAAACAAAAATCATTGGTTCCCCAAAATTCCCATCCCCACACTTCAAGATCCCAGATTCCTCTCAGAACCACATCCGAAGAATCCTGTCCGAAAGATGTTTGGAGCAGGGCACAAAGTATTATTATTACAACAATTGCAAAACGTTTCATAATCTCATCCTCATTTAACCAAAATCAAAGGTGCAACTTCCTGCAAATCTCCAGCCTTGAGCAACGCAAGATATGACCCTGAGGGCAGCGAATTTGCGTTGATGATGGCTGTGTGAATTCCGGGGTATTTCAGTTGATGGTTTGCGACATCGAGCACCTGCCGTCCCTGGCTGTCGTAGATTCCGATTTGTACGGTTGCGGGTTTTGTCAGGTTGTACTTCAGAGATGTAAAGCTGTTGAAGGGGTTGGGGTAGGCTGGGTATAGTATTGAAGTCTGAGGAGCGAACCCCTCATTATCCGGGCTTACTCCTACCACTTCTGAACATTCGTAAATTCCGAGACCGTTTCCCTCAGCGGTGTATATATATGGAGGATTGAGATAAAGATTGCGGGGAACATAATAAGTAACCCCATGACCCACATCAATCGGATTATCAGGATCATTCAAATCAACAATGTGAATATAAGGAAGTGATCCGCCACGAGGACTGGCTAAGACCATGTATGCATATCCATTCTTAATATCTACTCTGTAGGTCGTGTCAGGAACATCGAAAACAGATAGCAATTCAGGATTTTCACGATCCTCGATGTTGAAGATATTGAGATTACCGTCCGAAACACACAGCAAATCGTCTTCAACATCCAGATATCGAGCCTCTCCTTGAACATCAAACCTACCTATTTCACGAGGATGCATTATTTCAGAGACCTGTAGAATGATTACACCATCACCCATTGCAGGCACATACATGTAATCATCGACAATTGCAGGTTCCATTCTAACCTCTGCTTCCAACTCGAAAAACGTCTCCTCCGGATTATTGAGATCGGTCGAGACAATAAAAATACCGGATTCTTCACCGCCGCTTGTTGGAATTATGAGGTTGTTCATATAAGTGCTGATACTGTGGTTTCGAAGATAAAATGGTGGCTCGAATGTGAAATCTGTATGAATAGGTTCAAGCGGATTCGAAACATCTATTGACCTGATTGTTCTCTCTCGATTTTCGTAGAAAAGCTTTCCCTCACTTCCAAGGTGAAAATTATAATGATGCAAATTACCTAAATTGAATCGAGATAATTCGGTCGGACGTTCTGGATTAGATGCTTCTAATATCACCAGAGTTTTGTCATCATCTTTTCCATATATCGCGAACAGAAAATGTCCTCTACCCGAAACAAAGTATGTATTCTGTGGGCGAAGTAAAAATCCAATTTCATTTAAGTGGCGGCCTACATCGTATTGATGGAATACTATCCCCGAAGGTCTAATGTATCGTCCCACTGTGAACTGAGCAATATAATCACCAACTGTACTGAACAAATCACCATGACATTCTCCCTCGGCAGTAACAATTTCCGGCACAAATGGATTAGATATGTCTATTAATGAACAAAATGGTGATAAAATGTCTTCTTCAAAACGAACCATGTGATACCCCGTCACCAATCTGCCATCTAATTGTTCGAGATGCTGGGAACTGTTTCGAATATGTCCCGTTTCAAAGGGATCCTCAGGATCTGACACATTATAGAATCTAATTCCATCATCTCCAATTGCAATGCAGGCGATTTCACCAATTATTTCCAAATCCAATCCGTTACGGTTTAAAGTACTGGTGATTTCAGGATTTTCGGGGTTCACAATATTTAAAATTACAAATCGTTCTCCCGTTACATAGGCGGACGAACCTGATCCCTTTATCTGTGTTGGTGCAAATCCCAGATCCACTGTGCTTATCAAATGAGGATTTTGTGGATCTTCGAGATTTAAAACAATGAATCGCCCATCTTCAGTTCCGAGAAAAGCGTTTTGACCAAAAAGCTCAATTGCGGTTATTCCGCTATGGTGTTCAAAATTTCCAAGTATATAACAGCTCCCATCCGGATCAAGGCTGAAAATTCTCATCCCTGATGAATGTCCTATAAACACAAGATTATCACGCGAATTCATACAGAGATAATATAACTCATGCAAAGGAAATGAATTAAATTCGTGAATGTTATCCGGATCATGACAATCAAACATGGTCACAACCACTCTTCCGCGAACATTATCCCCGCAGGCAATGTATAGGGTGTCACCGGTGGAAGATCCATCGTACTCATTCTGCCAGCTATTATAGAGCCTGTTAACATGGTTAATGCCGTAAAATTCCTGCCCATAAGAGATTTGGAACAATAACGCCAGTAGCACTAACACAATCATTGTAAATCGTTTCAAGATCTTATCCTCATTTAACCAAAATCAAAGGGGCAACTTCATGCAAATCTCCAGCTTTCAGAAACGCGTAGTACGATCCCGAGGGTAGCGAATTTGCATTGATGATGGCGGTGTGCATTCCGGGGTATTTCAGTTGATGGTTCGCGACGTCAAGTACCTGCCGTCCCTGGCTGTCGAAGATTCCGATTTGTACGGTCGCGGGTTTAGTCAGGTGGTATTGCAGGGACGTGAAACTGTTGAAGGGATTGGGATAAGCTGGGTATAGCATTGTTGTTTGGGGTGAAAATCCCTCTTTATCTGGACTTACTCCCACCACTTCTGAACATTCGTAAATTCCGAGACCGTTGATATCGGAGGTATAAATATAAGGCGGATTCAAAAAAAAGTTTGTAGGTCGATAATATGTTTCACCATGACCAACGCTGACTGGATTTGAAGGATCATTTAAATCAACAATATGTAATAAAGGCAAATGCCAGTAGGTTCGATCCCCCAGATTAAGGTAAACATAATCATATTCAATTTGGATATCTCTTGTCGAATCCGGAACATCATAAACCGAAAGCAACTCAGGGTTTTCACGATTTTCTATATTAAAAACATTGAGATTCCCGTCGGAAACACAGAGCAAATCACCTTCTGCGTCGAGATACCACGCGTCATTTTCCACCTCAAACCTGCCGACTTCTCGAGGATGCATTATATCGGAGATATCGAATATAATGACTCCATCACTCCGCGCTGGGGCATACAT
>JABGPL010000126.1 GCA_018644935.1 Calditrichota bacterium
GATTGCAGAGATGTCACAACCGATTGTGATTCGAGGTGTAAGATTGGTGAAGGTTGACACCTACCCTATCCAATACAATT
The DNA here is from genome assembly GCA_018644935.1 of Calditrichota bacterium. Lineage (GTDB taxonomy): Bacteria > Electryoneota > AABM5-125-24 > Hatepunaeales > Hatepunaeaceae > JABGPL01. The sequence goes on from JABGPL010000126.1 coordinate 81, forward strand.
ACGAAAGTGAATCCTACCTTTATTATCCACATATAGAAACGGAAATATGCTACACTGACGCTCCGCCTGTAAACCCTGTGCGAAATCCCAACCGGAGCAACAGAAGCCGGGAATTTCTTAAATACATCAAAGAGTTTGCAATTAACGGGGATATTGTCGGAAGAGATGATCCGGATGGGGATAGAATTCCGGAATTTCTGGGGCATTATCTTGTAGTGTCTCATGAGAATTGTCTTGAGTTTGCTAGACCCTTCATCGAATGGAGGCGTAAATCCGGGTATAAAATAGATATTCTTAACTTAACTGCAAATCAGGCTCGGAATTCTGCTCTGGTCAAGCGTGAAATTCAGGAAAGATATGATGAGTACCTGAATAACGGCATTGATCCGTTTGACTACATCCTGCTCATTGGCGACCGCAATTTGTACTGGGAAAGCCCCCGTGCGGAGTGGATTCTCCATTCGTTCTTTGGGGAGAGTACCTGGGGGGGGGACGATTTTGCATATCATGCTGATTATCTCTACGCCTGTCTGGAAGGTGGGAATAATGATCGTTACCCCGATGTAGGAATCTCACGGTGGCATTCCGGTTCCAGAGATCAAATGGAATTAACCGTCGGGAGAACTCTTGCCTATGAGGCTGAACCACATATGGACAATCCTGCGTGGTTCAGAAGAGGTGCCGTATACTCACAGAATTGGGGACACAGACCGTCATCGGCGTGGCACATCACTATCCAGAGCAACGCTCGTTGGGGACTTGGGGTGCTGGACAGGATCGGTTTTAATGATATTGGATTTTACGAAAATTTCACCTGGGACCGCAGGGCGAATTCACTTGGTCCAAACATCCGAGATTGGCTCAACGACGGATGTAACATAATGCTGGGCAGAGCGGAGTGTTATTATTTTGACGGTTCCCCGCCTGGTGAAGGTAATTTTGACAGAGATATTGAAGACAATGTTGTATTCCCTATTAATCTGAATCATGCTGGTCACGCTGAGTTTTATGCAGAGGCTCTTACCAGATATGGAAGCGGCAATCACCTCAAAGGTGCGGTTGCTACAACGTGGGGTTGGGGAGCTCCCGGATATACCGCCCCGATAAGTGCCTCATGGATGGAAATGATTAATGGCTTTGTTCTTAAAGACATGCCGTTGGGTTGGGCACGAATTCATGCCATTACATCAATAGAAAGATATTTCGGAGGAGGGGCAAGATATATACTTGAAAATAAAACGGAGTTTGACGTTTTTGGTGATCCCGGATTGAAACCCTGGTTAGGAGTACCTGAAATCGTGTCTGTTGAATTTCCGGAGAGTGTGACCTCCGACTCGAAGAGGATCGACTGTTTTGTTCATGATGATGAGGGAACAGGCATAGCAGGTGCTCAGGTCACTATTTACAATCCCGGTAATATCCCTGATAATGCTGAAGAATATGCCGATTATGATGAGTATTGTATGAAAACTCAACTGACAGCTTCTAACGGTGAAACCGTATTTGTGATTGATGACGATTTTCAGCTTGATGAGGGTACTGTCCTCCTGACAATTACCGGAAGGGATATCCGACCATCATTTAACCAAATTGAAATTGTCGAATCACTTGACCGGATTGAATTGAATGACTACGAGTTAACTGAAGTAGATGGAAATGAGGACCAACTGATAAATCCGGGCGAAACCTTCGAGTTGATTCTTACTGCAAAGAACACTGGGGAAAGAAGATATGAAAATGTAACTGCAATTGTGGAGACAGAATCAAACTGGGTTCAAATCGAACAGGGTGAAACGAGATTTGGGAGGATTGAAAGTGGTGAAACTGTGGAAGGGGAAGAACGCATCAGGGTTACAATCACAGATGATTGTCCTGACGGGATATCCCGACCAGTTACAAAACCGAGGCTAGAGATTGAATTTCGCTCTCAGGAAGATGTCTGGGAATCGATTGTGATGCTCGAACCTCACGCTCCTCATTTCACCTTACAAAGACTGCTTGGAGGAAATTTCATTAGTTATGAAGAGCAGGATCTAAACCTTGAGATAAATAACATAGGAAGTGTTGATTCTCCACAGTTAAATGCCCGTCTGATCAGTTTGGATAATGGGGTGAATGTAAGAAGAAGAGAGGCAGCATTCCCTCCGGTCAGGGCCGGAGAAAGATGTAGAATATCGGAGGACCCCTTCAGAGTAATCGGTACGCGAGCAGCAATCCCCGGGTCAAGTGTTGATTTGATACTGATTTTAGAGACCGAATCCGGGTTTGTCGATTCCGTTGCTTTTCAGCACCAGGTCGGTGAACCAGCTGCAGATTCACCACAGGGACCGGACGATCATGGTTATTATTGTTTTGATGACACCGATACCGATTGGGAATCAGCTCCGGAATATAACTGGATTGAAATATGCCCTGATGATGATGATCGTGAATTCGACGGCATAAGTTTAAACTTCGACGGAAGATCTCCCCACGATATAGGTGAATCCGAAGTTATCGAAACGGATTTCACTATTCAATTCTACGGGATTGAATATGATCGAATAACTATTTCCTCCAATGGTTTTATTGCTGTGGGTGAACAACCATTAATGACCAATTTCCAGAATTGGCCTCTTGACCGGGCGATCGGTGGCGGAATGGGGATGATAGCTCCATTCTGGGATAATCTCGATTTATCCGGAGATGGGCATGTCTGTTATTATTTTGATGAAGAAAGAAATAGATTTATCGTAGAGTGGTATAACCTTCGACATAGAACAAACGGAAATAGAAATCTCACATTTCAGGTTGTATTCACGGGTGAGGTAACTGCGACAGGTGATACACCAATCATGTTTCAATATAAGGGTATCTCTGATTTAGATGGTAACGGTGATTGGAGAGTTTCGATACCCTTTGCGTCGATAGGAATATCAAGTCCCTATGGAAATACCGGTCTCAGCTACGTGTTCAACGATGTTTATTCGCCAACTTCCGCCAGACTGCAGATTAGAAGGGTAATAAAATACCAGACTTCTACCGAAAGCGAATCTTTCCAACTATATGGAACTGTCCGGGACCACGATACCAATCAGGGTTTATCAGACGCGTTAGTTTCGGTACGCAATACTTTATTCACAGAAACAGATTCAACCGGCTACTGGCATTTTGAATCGGTTCCAATCTTCGACTCGCTAATGGTAACCGCACATAAGATCGGCTTCATTGACTCATCGGTTTACCTGAACGAAGTTGAGAATGGCGATAGTCTGGAAATCAATTTCAGTCTGTTGCATGCAGAAATAAGTATTTCAGATTCACAGTTCACTGCAAATCTCGAACCTGATCAGGAAATCGAGTTTGAATTTCAGGTTGAGAACAATGGAAATGGACCTCTGGACTGGACAATTGAAAAACAAATGGTCACTGAAGAGCAATATGAACCCTGGGATCTAAAGAATTCAATTCCTGCGGGTGAGATTGTTGGCGATGAACGCCTTTATGGCGGAATTTTCTGTGAGGACCGGTTTTTTATCGCAGGTGCAGGTGAAGATCTGCCCATGATCTATGTACTTGACCGTGAAGGACGAGAGCGGAACAGGTTTGACCAACCACATCGTGACAATAGAAATGGTATGAAAGACCTAACCTTTGACGGTGAATTTATCTGGGGGGCAATTGAGAACGAAGTATTTGGAATGAACATTGATTGTGAAGTAATGGAGAACTGGTTCTGTCAATACAATCCCGTTCAGGCAATGGCATGGGATTCAGAACTGGAAGTTATTTGGGTAGCGGGAATAACATCCGATCCGATTGCATATAAAAGGGATGGTCAGCGGGTTGACAGCCTCGTGATAAATCGAAGCGGCCTCAGGATATATGGACTTGCCTACTATCCGGAAGATAAGGACGACTGCAACTTATATATTTATCATGTGGATCGTGATTCCAGACTACCGACGATCCACAAAGTGAATCCTCTGATAGGGGACACCACATTTGTTGCTATTTTACCCGACGAAAGTGGTGGTGAACCGAAAGGGGCATTTATCACTAAATCTTATGATCCCAATTCCTGGATAATGTGTTCGGTTAATCATGACAGCGAAGCTGACGGTGGAGATAAAATCCATGTCTGGCATCTGGACTGGTTTGACGGCTGGTTCAATGTCGATGTGATGACCGAAAACGACAGATCTGAAGCAGTATCGGGGCAAATCGCGGCCAACGAGTCTACAGACTTCTACTTAAATTTATCCTCCGTCGGGTTAAACGATATTCATTTGAACTCGATATTGTGTTTTGAACATAACGCGGATGACGCGGACATATCAATTGACATTGAGCTAATTGTAACAGATTATGTATCAGATCAGCTAAAGAATAATGATAAGAATTCGCCTGTTATATTTGGATTGTCCTCAATCTACCCAAATCCATTCAATTCAACCACCAGCATCTCCTACACTCTGCCCAAATCAGACGAAGTCCGTTTATCAATCCACGACCTTCACGGACGTGAAATAGCAATATTGCAAAATGGAATGGGACAAATGGGATATCATACAGTACATTGGAACGCGGTTAATCAACCAAGCGGACTCTATCTGTGTAGATTGGAGTCAAATAGAAAGGTTTCGACAGCAAAGTTGATGTTGATGAAGTAATTACGCACTCAGATAGTAGCCCGTCACCCTTGTGGTGCGGGAGCTCACGAAAGTTTCGAGTTTAAACAACACAAAAACCTCTAATGATGAAGGATGAACTTCTGAATGACCGAAATTACAAAAACCTATTAAAATCCCGGACCACAAAGGCTCCGGGCTACGCGACTTGAGATTCGAGCTCAGATTCACCAAATGAAAAAGAACATTGAAAGATTAGGGGTAAAGAATGAAATTGACGTCAATCCTAACTATAATTATCATTTTGCTGCTAAGCTCTGTACAGTCGGTCTGGGGTAGAGATGATTGCAAAGTAGAATTTGAGCCGGTGCAGGATACCTTTTTGTACGGAATGGTTCCTGCTCTGAGGTTCCGGATCACTAATTTTTCAAATGAGAAAATTAGCCTTCTCGGATTAAGTGGAGATAAAATCACAATCTTCGACGTTGAAATCAACAAAAGACCCGAACTTGACAATTGGCACACGGAAGGAGTTATCTCCGTTGATGCACTTGAGACTATTTCATTAGAATACTCGCTATCTGGTAGTAGACCCTATATTGGTGAAATTGATCTTGAAAATTTTGTGTTCCCGGAGGATGACTCCCCGTATAGATTTTTCTATCCCTTAGGAAAATTTAAGGTCTATGCACCTTTTAAGATCAACAAGGGAAAAGATAGTGACTGGGATTCCTACATCTCATGTGAATTTGAGGTGCAAATTCCAACCGGTCATGATAAAGTTGTGTTCGATTCGCTCGTGACCGCAAGGCTCTTGGGAAGAAACTTTTCTGATTACGAGGCAAACAAAGCCCAGGCGCGGGAAATCTATCGAAAGCTGCTTCGAGATAACCCGGACAGTCCTTATCGGCACGTCCTGATTTTTTCAGTCATCAATGGATACCAAATTGAATTAGGGCTTCAAGAGTCCCTGCCAAAGCGAGTAGAGCTTGCAAACTGGTATCTGGATAATTCAAGCGAATATTTCCCAAAACCTTTACGTCATACAATGGGTGTCGTGATAACGTATTATAAAAGCCAAAATGACAAATCAGGTTTGATTCGAAGATTCCGGAAACTCGCAAATAAAGCGGATGAAACATCATTCGCACGATATAAGCTGGAAAGGAAGATCAACAGTATAGAAGCGATGAGTGCTGACAAGTTTAAAGTTAATTATTGACAAATTCAGAGTAAACGATCATGAAAACAGCAGATTTTATCATTGCTGTCCAAAAAATATAAACTACTCATTCCAAACTTGATTGGGAATCTATATTATATCCGATGCCGAACCACATTCCCTTCCACCATATAAATCACATCCTCAGCGATATTCGTCACAAGGTCCGAGATCCGTTCGAGGTTTCTGGATATTGACAGGAGGCTGATCTGGCAATCCACGAGATTGGGCTCGGCTTTGATTTTAGCTTCTATGTAGTCATACATCTTAGCGTGCAGGTCATCGATTATATCATCATCAATAATTACCTGACGTGCGAGATCGGTGTTGAGGTTGATCAGAGAATCTAAACTGCGTTTTAACATCGATTCAGCAAGTTTCACAATTTTCAACAATTCCTCCGGTATATCAATCTGCTCCCGATTTCCGATGTACAGCGTGCGCGAAGCCATATTGGCTGCTAGATCTGCTATGCGCTCAAGGTCATTGTTGATCTTGAGGACGGCGACAATAAAACGCAGGTCTATTGCGACCGGTTGATGAAGCGCTAATATCTTAAGACACTCCTCTTCAATTTCAACTTCCATTCTGTCGATCTCATTGTCATAATCCTCAACCTCTTGAGCTAAATCAATATCCCATGTCTTTAAAGCTCTTATTGACTTGTTGAGTGAACTCTCAACCTCAGTTCCGAGGGCTAAAATATTACGCTTCAACCTGTCAATTTCTCGATGTAAATGTACTTCCATAATAATTTTCCTTAACCAAACCTGCCGGTGATGTAATCTTCAGTTTGTGAATTTTTCGGGTTGGTGAATAACTGCTGAGTATCACCAAATTCAACGATATGCCCCTGGTAGAAAAAGGCCGTGTAATCCGAAACCCGCGCCGCCTGCTGCATATTGTGAGTCACTATTACAATCGTGTAATGCGATTTCAAATCGAGCATAAGCTCTTCAATTTTTGCTGTACCTATCGGATCAATTGCCGAGCAGGGTTCATCCATGAGTAACACTTCAGGCTCGATTGCAATCGCTCGCGCAATACACAATCTCTGCTGCTGCCCACCGGACAAATCCGTCCCCGAACTGTGCAGCTTATCCTTGACTTCGTCCCACAAAGCAACTCTGATCAGCGCATCCTCCACACGCCCTGCCAGTTCACTGCCTCTAACATTTGTGTTGATTTTCATTCCGTATGCTATATTGTCGAAAATCGTCATTGGGAACGGGCTCGGTTTTTGAAATATCATCCCAATACGTCGCCTAAGCAGTGTTGAATCAACCGATTGCGAGAGGACATCTTGGTCCCCAAGATAAATACTACCTGTTGCTCTCTGGTTGCGGTACATTTCGAAAATTCGATTATACGTCCTGATGTGGGTTGACTTCCCGCATCCCGATGGTCCGATGATCGCCGTAATCCGGTCCTTGTGAATGTCCAGGTTGTTATCGAACAATACCTGATTTTCACCATAGTAGAAATTCAAGTTATGAACCGACATTGCAATATCAGCATATTCCGGCTCTTCAATATAAGCCGGCATGTTCAAATTTATTTTATTCATTTTAGGTGCCATTACCTCCATTATTGTCTCCCTTGTCTTTTCATGATAAAACGAGATGTTACCGTTAATGCCAGAATACTCACCATTATCAATAATGAAGCTCCCCAGGCTTTCGCTTGCCAATCAGTATAAGGCGACATCGCGTAGTTGAAAATTGTGACCGTCAAATTGGCCATCGGCTCATTCAAACCACTGAACCAATATGAACTGTTAAGGGCTGTAAATAGTAGCGGTGCCGTTTCTCCACTGACCCTCGCTACTGCTAATAACACTCCAGTCAACAATCCGTTTTTTGCAGCCCGGAATACAATGTCAAAAGTTGTGCGCCACCGGGAAGCACCAAGTGCCAGGGCTGACTCCCGTATCGAATCGGGAACAAGGGTCAACATATCTTCAGTTGTCCTGACCACAATCGGCAGCATAATAACTGCCAAAGCCACAGCTCCGGCCAATCCTGAGAAACCCTTCATCGGCACAACAATCAGGACATAAATAAAAATCCCGATAATTATCGAAGGTACCCCGATCATGATGTTATTGACCAGCCTGATAAACTCTGCCATTCCCGTGCCTTTGCCAACTTCAGACAGGTATGTGCCAGCGAGCATTCCAATCGGAATGGCTGTAGCCGCAGCGATGACGGTCATTACCAGTGTACCCGCAATAGCATTAGCTAATCCACCACCAGACATTCCCGGAGGTGTGGGCAGCTCTGTAAAAAACTCAAAGTTAAGTGAACCGATCCCGCGGCTAACTACCGTCATTAGTATCCATATAAGAGCAACTAAGCCAATAACCGCACTCAATGTAGCCAATACCTTAACCAACCTGCTCACTGCTTTTCTCATCTTCAAAGAATTCGATTGCATCAGCTACCTCCTGCTTTTCTGACTAGGTGCTTCAACCATAGTTGAGCTGCTACTTGAGTGGTAATCGTAATTAAGAACAAAACCAAGCCGAGTGCTACCAGAGCATGAAGGTATAGCGGTTCTGAAGCTTCAGTGAATTCATTTGCCAACGTCGAAGCAATCGAATTGCAGGTTTCAAATAGTGATGCCGAAATTCGGTGGCTGTTTCCAATAACAAAGGTAACCGCCATTGTTTCGCCAAGTGCTCGACCAAGTCCGAGGAAGCCTGCGCCGATTATGCCATGAAGTGCATAAGGAATCGTGACGTACTTGGTCACTTCCCAATTTGTTGAACCCAGCCCATAAGCGGATTCCTTTATTACCGACGGAACCATTTTAAAAACATCACGTGAAATTGAGCTCACATATGGGAGGATCATCAGCGCGAGGATTATTCCGGTTGTCAACATCCCGATACCCAGCGGCGGACCGTCGAATAGCGGGATAAATCCAAAATACTCATTCACAAAAGGCTGGACATGATCCGCCATAAACGGCGCGAAGACAAATAAGCCCCACATTCCGTAAATGATACTCGGAATAGCTGCCAGCAATTCGATTGCAGTTCCAAAAAACGACTCGACCTTTGGTGATGACCATTCAACTAAAAACAACCCAACCGCTATTCCCATCGGCATGGCTATCAACATCGCGATTATCGTCGAAACGAATGTGCCGTAAATGCTGCTCAAAGCACCGAATTCCTGGGTGACCGGATTCCAGTTGTCCGAAGTGAGAAAACCCAATCCGAATTCTTTCAGAGCGAGATGCGAGTTGAGCAGCATTACAATAATCAAACCTAACATCCCTACCGGAATAATCGCTGCACTCAACCCGGTAGCCCACCTGAACACGCCGTCAGATACACCTCGGTTGTTCCGCGATTTTTCCAATATGGGGTTCAAGGCCTGGGTCGCTATTGGTAGTTTTTGTCTGTGAGCTGAGAGGAATTTCATTTCCAGATTGGTTCGCCATTTGATTTGATATTCTTCTGCCACGCAGATTGCACGATTCCAACTACATTGTCCGGTATCGGCACATAATCCAGATTGGCAGCGATGTCTTTACCGTGCTTATAGCACCAGTCGAAAAAATCGAGTGTCGATTTAATCGAAGCAACTTCCACTTGCTCTTTGTAAACCAGAATGAATGATGCCCCGGTAATAGGCCAGGTTTTGGTCCCGGGCTGATCCACCAGAACAATGTAGAATCCGGGTGCATTTTCCCAGTCAGCACCTTCTGCAGCAGCCATAAACGAGTCCATAGTCGGTGCCGTATATTGACCATCCCGGTTTTTCAGCAAGATATAAGAGAGCTTATTCTGTAAGGCATATGCATATTCCACATAACCAATGCTGCCCTTGATACGCTGCACATAAGACGCCACACCTTCGTTGCCCTTACCACCAACACCAACCGGCCAGGATACAGCCTTGCCAGCACCAACGCTTGAATTCCAATCTTCAGAAACAGCCGCCAGATACTTCGTGTAGATCCAGGTCGTCCCTGAACCGTCAGCACGATGAACTACAGTAATTGAGCGTGAGGGCAAATCCAATCCGGGGTTGAGTGCTGCGATAGCGGGATCATTCCACTTGTCTATTTTCCCGAGGAAAATATTTGCGAGTGTTTCACTGTCAAGGTGCAGCTGCCCCTCAGCTATTCCCTTGATATTGACAACCGGAACCACACCACCGATAACCATCGGAAATTGCATCAATCCGAACTCTTCGAGTTCTTCATGTTTCATCGGAGCATCTGACGCACCGAAATCAACGGTCCCGGCCTTTATCTGACGTATCCCGCCACCAGAACCAATTGACTGATAGTTCATCTTTAAACCGGTAATCTGGTTATACTTATAAGCCCATTGGGAATAAAGCGGATACGGGAAAGTCGCCCCAGCTCCGTGAATAATATCAGCAGCTTGAAGTCCGGTCGGGATTATTACCGAAAGGAGTAGAAGTGCTGTTAATAATGTTGTTAATGTCTTTGACATTGTTTCCTCAATTTTCTAAAGAAGTTTATCTTCTTACATGTCAGTAGGTTGGACATTCTTGTCCGACCATCCGCCAACAGGCGGATTCATAAATAACAAGTGTTTACGATGACTCACGCTTCGCGTGAGGGACAGGCAGGAATGCCTATCCTACTATTGAGTGGTGTCAGGCGTCCTGTCTGACACTGCCCTAAGCTCAACTATATCTTAAACCGCAAATGAACATACATCGAATTCACAGCGTCCATATCGGAATCTTCATATGTCATTATCTGGAAATTGGGAATTATACTAATCTTCTTGTGTGCCTGGTACTCCACACCGAAAACGATCAGTCCCCCATTTGATTCCCAGGCGGTCTCACCAGCCTTAAACTCGGCATCATTAAAACCGGTATTATACATATCGTATCGGGCAAATCCATTCAGCTTCGACATCACAGACGCTCTGCCAAATACAGAGAAGTTTGTCGCGGTAATATCCTGGATACCTGAGAATACTTTCGAGTTAACATTTACGCCGAGGGTAAAGTTCTTTTCATATGTGTAGGAAAGAAGAGCATCCCATTGTGTGTTCATATAGGATTCACCTGCACCATTTTCATCGACACTATTCCAGGGTTCGACCTCGAAATATCCCGAAATGTGTACTGCCTTTTCCATAAGATAAATACCGGAACGAATCTGGAAATTCTTAAACATGTCATCTTCGGTATGTTTATATCCTGATCCGTTCAAGATCATGAAGTTGACATATGTT
>JABGPL010000127.1 GCA_018644935.1 Calditrichota bacterium
CAATATCATTGACTATTCCTGAAAGGTCACGGAGAACCCCTGCGTCATCAAGCATTCCCGGTTTTTCATTTCCGCCGGAAGCTCCTGAGGCAGACATTTCATATCTTAGTAATTTCATGATTGTTTTATTTTTAAGTTAAATTATTTTCACGTCATACCGCCGTCGATGCTCCACGCTACACCGGTCGTGTAGGAAGATTCATCTGACGCGAGATAAACGGCTAAAGCGGCGATTTCTTCAGGTGTACCTATTCTTCCGATTGGTTGCCGCGCTTTGAATGCTGAGAGTACATCTTCGTAATTGCCGCCCTGTGCTTTTATACGTGCCTGAAGAGACGGGGATTCCACGGTTCCAGGACAAATGGCATTACAGCGAATGTTTTGAGTGATAAAATCCGCCGCAATAGATTTGGTCAAGCCGATCACGGGAAGGTCATCGTTGTATTGTTTCAATACGATAGGCTTTTTTGGCATTCTCTGCAAATAGTTTTTGTTGATCTTTCTGACTGTATTGATGATCGATTAAATTTACAAAGGCTTTATATAAACTGTCGGCATTCCAGCCAAAATATTTCTCAACAGGAAAATTTGAAGCGAAAAAACAGCGGTCAATTCCAAATAAATCGATCACTCTAATCACAGTTTCCTGAACCAATGAATTGTGTTCCCAATTCTCGTCAATGTAGGAAAGCATTGATATTTTAATAAAGGTCTTTTCCAGATCAGAAAAAGCTTTTAACCCGTCCCAGTACACAGCATTATTTTCAGTGAGATCATCAAGGGTGGGACTTCCCAAATGGCCGATTATGACCGGGATTTCCGGATGTTTTTCCACCAAGCGGACAACATCCTTGAATTGATGCGGATTCAACTGAAAATCAAAGGAAAACGAATGTTTTTTTAACTCGGCGTACCCATCTTGCCACTTCGGATTGCAAAGCAAATCTCCAAGCTGTTCATTTCTTGGCCATGAAGGTTCGTGGTTGAGGATTTGCCGGATTCCACGAACACGAGGGTTCTCAGCCAGTTGGGCTATAATCTTTCCGGCATTCGCATCCTCAAGAGGTGCAGAAGAAACAATGATACAGCAATTATTTGAGTTGAGCAATTGTTTGGAAACCCAGCTAGTTTCAAGCAGACATGCAGAAGTAAATTCATCCCCCGTGACTCCGACGTGACAGACACTGACCGCTTCAATGAAAGCACCCCCGGTATGTTCAAAACCGGAACCTGCCGAGAGCATGTCCTGTGCGTACAAATCCCAAGAATAAACCGGGTTGTCATTAGGTGCGAAAAGCTGACTGGAATCATGTCCGGAGAGCGTATTTTCCGAGACATCCCACAGATGAAAATGTGGATCCCAAATCTCCATTTTCATTCTCCCTTTCGTTCGGATGCCGGAGAAACCCTGTTCAGCACCAAATCCTTGCGATTTAGCTTCAGCCCCCAACCTGGATCATCCGTCAATTTGATTTTTCCATTCCTGGGAAGGATTTCATTCTCAAACATGTTTCCAAATACCGGAGGAAAGCTCAGGCAATCCGTGCTGGTGTTCAGATACTCGCAGAATGGGCAGTGGGGTTGAGTGACGACAAAGTGATAGCTGTATGCGCCACTGCCGTGAGGCACCACAGGAATGTCATACGCGGCGGCCATGGCTGAGATGCGCAACAATTCCGTCAATCCGCCGCACCACATGACATCGGGTTGGAGGATGTCAACGGAACGGCCTTCGATTAACTTCCGAAATCCGTAACGGGTGTACTCATGTTCTCCGGAAGTCCAACGCATCCATGGGACTCGTTCTTTGAGTAGCTTGTAGCCGTCGAAATCATCGGGATGCAAAGCCTCCTCCATCCAATATATGCCGATCTCCTGAAGAGCGTAGGACAATTCTACTGCATAGGGCACGTCAAGCGACATCCAACAGTCTGCCATCAGTTGAAAATCAGGGCCGACCTGGTCACGCATTTCACGGAATTGCTTCACATTGGCATTCAGACCCATCCGGCGATCTGCAGGGCCATAGGGCAATGGCATTTTTCCTCCAATGAACCCAGCCTCTTTAGCCACATCCGGACGGATTCCCGTGCAATAAAGTTCGATCTCCTCCCGCACAGCGCCACCGATCATTTGATAAACTGGTTCTTGTCGGAGCAGTCCCAGTAAATCCCAGAGGGCCAAATCGACGGCACTGATCGCCCAGAGCGGTAGCCCCTTGCCTCCATAATACCTGCTGGCTCGGAACATCTGATCCCAGATGCGATTCAAGTTCCTTGGGTCTTGACCGACTATGAAACGCCGGAAGTGTTGCTCAATTATGTAACAAGCGGGTGCACCGCCTTGTCCAGCACTGATTCCGACCAATCCATCCGAAGTTTCAATCTCAACGACGATACTTTTCATCTCGTTGATGCCAAAGCTGGTACGGGATTGTTTGTACTCTGGATATGCTGACATTGGAGTTGCAATCAGGGTATCCACCAACCAGTGCCCCTGTTCACGGTCATGATAATCTCCGCCGCAACCGGTTTGTTCCAGGACATAAGCCCGGACATCAATGATTTTAACTCGTTTCATCTTACCTCTTCAATAAGTAGAACGTCCACCGCTCAAATCAAAGACGCCCCCGGTGGTGAAGGAGTTTTCAGCGGAACAGAGCCAAGCCACCATCGAAGCAGCTTCCTCAACTTTTAAAAAACGGTTGCGCGGAATTTTACTCAACATATACTGAATGTGTTCTTCACTCATTTGTTCAAAAATCTGTGTTTTAGCTGCAGCCGGTGTAATGCAGTTTACGGCGATATCATATTCGGCCAGTTCTTTTCCAAGAGATTTAGTCAAAGCGATTACTCCAGCCTTGGCCGCACTGTACGGACCTGCGTTAGGATTCCCATCCTTTCCGGCGACAGAGGCGACATTTACGATTCTTCCATAGTCTTGTTCAATCATTAAAGGAGTCACTACGTGCAAGCAGTTGAAGACCCCAGTCAGATCGATATCTATAACCTTTTGCCATTCCTCTGGTGGATACTCCCAAAGTTTACCTGAGGGTCCGGCGATACCTGCATTGCAGATGAGAAGGTCAATGCCTCCTAGAGCGTCTTGAGTTTTTCGGACGGCATTCCTCACGGAATCTAAATCGGTAACATCCATCACAACGACTTCCACATTGCCTATTGAAGCAAGAGTACTTGCGGTTTTGCGAACTAATGGTTCATCGCGATCCCAGAGGCAAACTGAAGCTCCTGAAGCAAGAAAGCGTTCAGCAATAGCCCGTCCGATACCCTGAGCACCACCGGTAACAACAGCACGTCGGTTTTGCAGATCAATTTTATTCATAAAAACACCTGTTATTTAAAACGAATTAATTTTTTGGATACTGAAAATTGTTGTGGGGAGTGTTTTTCAACACTCCCCGAATTACATGATTACACCAGCGTTATTTTGCAGAGGCTTCCACGTTATCCTTGTTGTACACGGTGAAGGGACCCATCATCACGCGCAAGCCTTTGTCGCGGGTAGGATCTTTTTCAATCGTGTAGTAGCCCAACCTTCCGGCTTTGAAGGTTTCTCCAGCAATGCCCTCAATCTGCTTTGTGGCCAGAAGATATGTGGCATAATAAGAAAGGTAGCCTAAATCAACAAAACTCCAGAGAGCAAACTCAGGAGCACAACCGTTCATGGTGTAGCTCACCATTTCGGCCGGCAACCCCAAACCACTCACCTTGACTTTATCGCACAACCCTTCATCCTGCATTGCCTTTGCCGCAGCCGCAATTCCGACTGTGGTCGGGGCCATAATCAACTTTAGGTTAGGATGTTTGTCGAGTAAAGCAAGTGCTTGGTTATAACTTTTCTCTGATTGATCATCGCCAAAGACCAAATCGACCAGCTTAATCTTGGAATATTTAGGAGCCTTCAAAGCTTCCTTCATGGCAGCATTCCAAGCATTTTGGTTTGAGGCATCCGGTGAAGCAGAAAGCACTGCAAACTCACCACCGGAGGGGCCGATTATACGCAATGCCATATCAGCCATTACTGTTCCTGTTTCATTGAAGTCTACCTGAGCGATGAACAATTGCTCGCCATCCGAAGATGGAATAGGCGAGTCCCAGGTCACGACCGTCATGCCCTTTGCACGGGCTTTCCTAGCTGCAGGAACAATTTGGTCACCGGCATTGTTTGAGATCATAATACCGTCCTGCCCTTGTGTGGTTGCTGTAGTCAGTATTTCTATCTGACCGGCAACGCTATTCTCCGGTGTTGGACCGAGAAACAACAATTTGCCCGGATTCTTCAATTCGGAGTGGGCTTCCTTGGCACCTTTGTTAGCCTGATCAAAGACCAATATGCCAAGAAATTTTGGCATCAATACCAAATCTGCCCTTTGGCCTTTATTGGCGATAGTGTGCCCCATTGCCATGCTCCCAATGAGCATTGCAAACAATGGGACAAGTGTTATCATTTTACGGTAAAACATAATTTCTCCTTGGTTTAGGATTAAAAAATAAATGGATTAAGATTTTTTTTATTGATTCATAAGCATTACCTCCTCATTGCATAGGGGTTTGATGATTGAGACGAAAGTTTTTCATTCTTCATTGAAGTTGCTTTCGACGTTGGTTCAAAAAGTCATGAATCATTTTCTGCAGATTGGGGATCAAGACTGAAAGGATTAACAAACCCCCAATAACCCCTGTTTGTATATGACCCGTGATATTGCTTAATGACATTCCGTTTCTCAAATAAAGCACAATCAGAATTGAAAGTATTACCCCATTGATACTTCCTGAACCCCCGAAAATGCTTACTCCTCCAAGTAGTACCATAGTGATGATATCCAATTCAAAGGAAAGTCCCATGTCCCCACGAACGGCACCTAAACGTGCAGCAAAGAGAATTCCAGCCAATGCGGAAATAATTCCTGATGCTGTGAATAAAATCATTTTAACTCTGGAAACGTTAATCCCGGAGTATAAAGCCACATTCTGATTAATGCCTATGAAGTAAACATAACGGCCGAAACCGGTGAATTTTAGGATAATCACGGCTAATATCAGCAATCCTAAGAATATAATTATCGAAAGGGGGATTGGTCCCAAAATTGGTTGCTGACCCAAAGCTTCAAACCACGATGGAAACACACGAATTGAACGGTCTTCAACCAACACACGTGCCAAGCCTCTGAACCCGATCAACATAGCTAATGTCACAACGAGAGAAGGCAGTTTGAACACCGTGATCCAGTAACCATTGAAGGCTCCGCCCATCGCCCCAATGAGCAGGCACAATCCTAATGCCAGAATCATAGGGGTTCCAGAATCCACTAACCAACCCAAAGCACATGCAGAAAGCCCCATCATTGAAGCCACTGAAAGATCAATTTCTGCATTCAGGATGATAAAGACCATGATTAAGGCGACTATAATTTTTTCTACTGACAATTCGAACAAGTTGATCTGATTGTCAATACTCAGAAAGGATTCAGAATTGAGGGAGTTAACCAAGATGACTGATATCAGGATCAGGCTCAGGAATCCTTCCCAGCTTTTCAATTTATTCAAAATAATAGACATTTAAGTGTTTTCAAGATAATCAAGAATTTGTTTGTGACAGTTTTTTCAAACGATAGTTACGAAAGCGTTTCATAATAACACTGTCAGTTGCAACTGAAGTCAGAATTAAGATTCCAAGCATGGCGTCTCGCCAGAATTCGCTGATCTGCAACCAGCGTATCAGACTGTTTTCCAGTAAATCGATCATGACAGCACCCAGCACTGCGCCAAAGATACTTCCGGAACCACCAAAGATGTTGACTCCTCCTACAACTACAGCGGCAACTGACTTGAGCTCGAGACCACTTCCGGCTACCACCGTAATATTCCCAAAACGAGCCAAGAACATAAACCCGGTCAATCCGGCTAGCGAACCACATAAAACGAAGGCTGTAAATATTATTTTCTGGTTTGGGAAACCTGAGTTTCTAGCTGCTTCTGGATTAGAGCCGACAGCATAGAGTTTTCTACCAAAAGATGTGTTACGCAGTATAAGTTGGAAGAGTATAACCACAATGAACATCCCTGCCACCATCAATCGAAGATTCAAACGCTCGTAACTTAAAACATTGACCCTCGGCAAATCCAATAACCACTTTGGCAGATTGACTGTGAGTACGGTCTGGGCATCTGAATATTCTACGAGCAATGTTCGATACAGAGCCATCGTTCCTAAAGTGACAATGATGGCGGGAATACGACAAACGGCCACTAGGAAACCGTTGAAACTCCCCATCAAAGCACCAACTCCAATTGCCATAAGAATTGCGACAAGTGGTGTTATTTCATTGTTTTGAGAAAGCTGCTGACCGACAAAGTAAGCTGTGAATCCCACCATGGAACCTACTGATAAATCGATGTTACGCGTTAAAATCACCAAAGTCTGTGCGATGGCCAGTACGCCTAGTATGGCAACACTCGTTGACACTCTGTTGAACAAACGTGCGTTGAGGTAATGTTCTATTACAGTGGAAAAGAAAATCAACACCACGAGTATGAGCAGTAGCAAGACCAACTCTCTCAATCTTTCAGGCCGTAGTTTGCGTAAAAGGTCGTTCATGAAATGCCGATCTTCTGTCCCATCGCTAAGGACAGAACTGATTCCTGTGTTGCTTCCCGACTTGCCAAAATTCCCATCTGCCGACCTTCCCGCATTATCAATATCCGGTCACTCATGGCCAACACTTCCGGGAGGTCCGAGGAAATGCAGATAATGGAGAGTCCTTTTTCAGCCAATTCATGTATCATTGCATGCACCTCAGCCTTCGCTCCAACATCAATCCCTCTAGTCGGTTCGTCCAAAATGATGATTTTCGGTTTGGTGTTTAGCCATTTACTGAACATCACTTTCTGTTGGTTACCGCCAGATAGTGTGCCAACTTCTTGCTCAAGCGAAGGAGTTTTGATTTGCAAACGGTTTTTGAACTCTTTGGCGGTCTTTCCCTCTTTCTCTCTCTTAATGATTCCGTAACGGTTGAGATATTGGTTTAAAGAAGCGAGTGTTATGTTTGAAGTTACTGACATAGGCATTGCCAGACCCAACTGATGCCGGTCTTCAGTCATGTAGGCGACTCCGAGTTTCTTTGCAGTTTGTGGAGAGTTAATTTCCACAATATTATCATCAAGTTCAATGCTTCCTGAATCAGCAGGATTGATACCGAACATTGCCAATCCAACATCAGTTCGGCTCGAACCGACAAGACCAGCAAATCCAAGTATTTCTCCTACGTGTAAATCAAAACTTATATCGTAGAACGTTGACTCTTTTGAAAGATTTTTTACCGAGCAAATCCGTTTACCAACTGCTCTAGTTTTCCTTGTTGCGTAGAACTGATCCACATCCCGTCCAACCATCTCCCTCACGAGGCTCTCCTTGGTGACAGTGGAAAGAGGTCTGGTCGAAATGTGCTTGCCGTCACGCAGAACTGTGATCCGATCTGCGATTTCAAAAACTTCTTCAAGTCTGTGACTGATGAACAAAATGGCAACGTTTTTTTCTTGCTTGAGTTGCCTAGCAGTTCGGAATAGCTGTTTTACCTCGTGGTCTGACAACGATGCTGTCGGTTCATCCATGATCAGTACTCTAACATTCAGCGAAATGGCTTTGGCAATTTCTACAGCCTGTTGAGCCGCAAGAGTCAATCCGCTTGCAGAATTGTGGACATCTATGCGGACTCCCAAACCACTGAGTATTTTTTCAGCTTCTTTGTACATCTTGTCCCAATGCACAAAAAATCCATGATCTTGATGGCTGATAAAAATATTTTCTGCAACATCGAGGTCTGGAAATAGCAACGGTTCTTGATAGATAGCCGCAATACCGTAGGTCTGAGCTTCTTGGGAGTTGCTGATCTTGACGGGAGCTCCTGAAAGTCTTAATTCACCTTGATCGGCCTGCTGGACTCCAGTAAGAATTTTAATCAAAGTTGATTTACCAGCACCATTTTCACCGACAAGTGCGTGTATTTCCCCAGGATACATTTTCAAGGAAACGTTAGATAGCGCTTGAGTCATATCAAAACGCTTTGAGATGTTAAGTACCTCCAGAATGGGCTGATTAGAAGTTTTCAAAGTCATAGTATCTTATTTGATTGATGTCATCACTCCATGTGCCACTGAAGCGGAAGTAGAAACGGGAAATTGATTTTAGTGTCCATATCTATTTTCATTATAGGCGTCATATATTCACCCCACTTCCGGTTAATATCACTTTGGTTGATGTGTGCAATGGTTTTTTCCAAATCCTCAGTTTCAAAATAACCGAACAGCGTCAATCCATGCCGGAAAATCGAATAATTTTTTACTCCGGACTCGTGAAGCATTTCAACCATTTCCGGCCAGATTTCCTCATGTCTTTTCTTGTACTCTTCCTCATATCCGGGTCTTACTTCCAGAACCCAGGCAAACGATGTATTGCTCATCTTCATTTTCCTCTACTGATTTGAATCAATGCGATGCATTATGTTTGCTTCTCAGTTGCTCATTTTTTACGAGACTCTTGAATTCTATAAATTGAATCTGGATTCGTGGGTCTTGGGTAAGGCATAATCATGTCCACATTTTCACAACGAGGTTGCAGAGTGTTTTTGCCAATCACTATTTTTTCTTTGTACTCTGAAAAATCACCATAGACTTCAAAATCAACCAACGGCCAGGCATCTGCAGCAGCAAATTCAAATAGTAACAGCCTGCGTGTACGGTTTGAAGAATTCGGACTTGATCCATGAAGTGTTTTTACGTGATGAAAGCTTGCGGAACCTGCTTTACCTGTAATTTTGACAGCTGCAGAAATATCGATTCCTTCATTTTTTAAGTCAACAGAACCACTGAAAATTCCCTTATGGTGGTGGTTTAAGGTTTTCCCAAGATGACTTTGTGGAACCACCATCAAAGGAGCATTGTCTTCGTCAATATCGTCAATCATGATCCCTACTGCCAACAAATCGGTATTGGTGTGCGGATAAAACGCCCAGTCCTGATGCCAGTCCACAGCAGAGCCTCCATGAGCTGCTTTGATGTTGAGTTTGCTGTTCCGGAAACGTACATTTTCTCCAAGTAGGATTTTCAACACACGTAGCATTTTAGGATTCCGAACCGCCCTGCCAAACACCTCGCTCTGTTTGTGCGGAATTTTTATCCGCTGTACGCGTGGGGAGGCTGCCGAGTGGTCTTGTTCCAAATCGAATTTTGTGTCTGATTTCTGATGGCTTTTCGACTGTTCCACCAACTCGTTTGTAACTCGCTGGAACTCTGCAATCTCCCCTTTTTCAAATAATTCATTGACTATAACGAAACCCTGCTGTTCATAGTCATCTTTCAGGACATTGGGATTAGTTATTTGCATTTTACTGTGTTCCCAGTTGAGATTGATTCATACATTGCTTTCAGGACTTGAACAGTTTTTGATCCCACGACATGATCTCCACAGTTGCGGGCCTGCCCGCCCCGGCACAGCGTGATGAAACGGTTGACAGATTCCTGAGTGGAATAAGAACCGAATCCTTCACCAAGTTCCATAGTTTCAATCGTATCGTTTTCATCGAAACGGCGGATTTGCAAACGCTCGCGGCCTTCCTCCACATCGAGTAACAACATACCCTCACTGCCATAAACTTTGAGATCCAACTGCGGCGGACAGTGTTTAGGCAATCCAGCGGCACCTGAAATAGTTCCAGTAGCCTCTTGAGTGAAGCGTAGGACACCAGCATCAAAATAATCCGCCCCGGTTGGAGATATGCCTGCTATCGCATGGACTGCCATAGGTTCAAGATCTGTCACGAAAAACAAAGCAGCCAAAGCATGAGTCATTTGCCCCCATCCATAGCCGCCCGCCTGTTTTGGATCAGACCAAGTTGAGGCCGCCGGTCTGTACATATGGTTCTTAGTCTCCAACATTGGTTCACCACCGAATAAATCCATCAATGCTGAAGACATATGTAAAATAATGTGCTTGATCTTGCCGATCTGACCATTTCGAATATGATCCGCCGCTAGTTCCATGTAGCGGGTATGGTTCAAACCATAAGGAGTCATTAAAATCTTTCTGCTTTGTTCCACCATTTTGCTCAAATCACCGGCCTCCTGAGTTTCGGTTACCATAGGCTTTTCCACCAAAACATGACATCCGTTCTCCAATGCAGTTTTCGCATGTTCAAAGTGGAATGTGTGCGGTGATGACACAATCACCCCATCCGGATTTTGAGAATAAACATCACGGTGATTCTCGGAAACATGAGGAATATTGAAACGGTTCTTGATGTGGTTAAGTTCATCGACTCCTAGCCTTACAGCAGAAACCAGTTCAGCATTGGGGTTCTGCAATACATGCGGGATGTGGAATTCGCAGGCCCACCATCCGGCACCGACAACGGCAATTCGTGCAGTTTCTTCCATTTTAGCGATTTAGTTGGTATCTGTTATTGTTCATTACCCACATGTGTCTTTTTGATTGGTACAAAAATTTACCTCTTGCAGTCCTCATATCAGGTGTTATAAACAATTTAAATATGCCCCCCTCACAGGAGAGCCTGCTCATTTTTGCCGAATACCTTGAAAAGAACAACTATCGGTACAAGCGTAAACGCTATTAGGACGGTACCAACGACAGAAGCATCCGCAAAATTCCCCTGTAGGACTTGGGCAAACACCTCTACCGGCAATGTCCGGGTCCGACCAGAATAGAGAATAACAGTCGAACTAAACTCCCGTGCGATCGTTGCCATGGTTAATAGTGCTCCAGATAGAACTGCTGGTGCAATCTGTGGAAGAGTAACTTGAAGAAAGGTACGACCCGGTG
>JABGPL010000128.1 GCA_018644935.1 Calditrichota bacterium
TGGATCTGCATTAAATATACCTGGTTTTTTACCTATAATCTCCTCCAAAGAATAGCCATACAAATCTGTAAACGATTGATTAAAATATACTATATTAAAATCATTCAATCAAGAGAAATTGTGCTAAAACCACACTTAGTATCTTCGATAAAGACCGACTACCTTGCCAACAACTTTGAAGCCGGGAGTATTCCTGCTTATCCAGATTGGGTCAAAGATCGGATTAGCAGGCTGCAATCTAATTTTTCCTTTTTCAGGATAGTAATACTTTACGGTTGCCTCATCCTCAATCAGGGCAATAATGATAGCCCCTTTCTCTACGGGCAAATCTGGTCTCGCCATTACAATATCCCCCTCGTTGATCCCAGCTTCGATCATAGATTTTCCTTTGACTCTGAGCGCAAAGCCGTCCCCAGCCGGGAAGAGGGATTTATCAACCAGCAATTCCCCCTCGATATTCTGCTCAGCGAGCAGCGGGATACCTGCTGCGACCTGTCCGACAATAGGAATCCTGGTTACCTCTGATTCCTCTTCAATTACATCCATTTGATCCGGCCATTTCATAATCTCAATACCGCGAGACAGATATGGCTGCCTGCGAACATAACCTTTGCGTTCGAGAGCTTCCAAAATTGTACGAACACCATTTGTAGAACCAATTCCGAAATTTTCACCAATTTCTCTTAATGTAGGTGGATAACCCCTTCGTATCGATTCTTCTGCAATAAACTCCCAAACAGATCGCTGGCGGTCGGTCAGGGGACGCTGAGTATGTTGACGGTTCAAAGCAACCTCCCAAAATAATAACTGCACTAATTGGATGATTAGAGCCCGGAAAACATTTGACTCTTCTCTACCAAGCAAGGAATCCCAAGAGCAGGGAATTCTAAGCAGAATATACTGAACTTATGATCAATGCGCAAGTGTTAGTGCTCAACGTTTCAAGATCTAGTGCCTAATTTCGCAAAAATAACCTATTATAACAGGATTCAGACATGTCATAGGTTAACAATGGTATGGAATGATTTTTTTTATTATCTTACAGAGATAATGAAATGGATAGGGAGTTAAACCCTTATCCTCATATTTCGTCAAGGTTTTTCTAAGAAATCCCACATGAACAATACCGAAATAAAAGACAGAGCTGCTAAAATAAAAATGATCGCCCTGGACAATGATGGTGTTTTAACTGATGGCAAAGTTTGGGTTGATTCTGATGGTCAAGAGTCAAAAGCATACAACATGCAAGATGGCTTCGGAGTCATTCTCGGGCGTCAGGCTGGGATTATATTTGCGATCATAACCGGCATAAAAACCAGGATTGTTGAAAGTCGAGCCGAAAGACTTCGGATAGAGGAAGTTCATGAAGGTCTGACAGAAAAAGCAGAAATACTGGAAGGTATCGCCAAAAAGTATAACTTGATTCTTGATCAAATTGCCTACATGGGCGATGATTTAATTGACATGAGAGCAATGAAAATAGCCGGATTAGGTACCTGTCCAGCAAATGCTCAACCTGATGTAAAGAATGGTGCCGATTGGATCTCAACACATGATGGCGGGAAAGGTGCCGTCCGCGAGTTGGTAGAACTCATCCTTAAAGCAAGAGGGGATTGGGACCAAATTCTCGAATCTTACATATCTGGAGAGGCTGAGTTATCCATAATCCAGAAAAATAAATATGACTGATATTAATAATTTCTTTCCCAGAATAATAGTAATGCGAATTATTTACATTGTTCTGGTAGTGTTTACCATCATCGGCTGCACAGATCTGGAGCAAACTGATACTCAAGTGTCTGACCTGCAGGGTTTTCCCGATGTTGAATTGTTCGGTGGTACCATAAGTTTCACAAAAGAGGGATTGCAGCAATTCCAAATCAGTGCACCACACATTTCGAGGTTTGATCGCACTAATTTGATGCTGTTTGAAGATGGTGTCACGGCTGATCTATATGATAAACTAGGTGAACATACCGCAGTGCTGACCTCAGAAGCTGCCGAGGTTTTTGAAAAAGCTCAACGCTTGCTGGCGAGGGGAAATGTTATCGTTCGGTCTGATAGTGGCATTGTCGTATATGCTGATACACTTTACTATACACCTGACGATAAACTTGTCCGGTCTGATGGGTTTGTAATAATGGTCAGCCCGGATGATAGCGTATCTGGCTGGGGATTCATCGCATCTCCCGACATGGGCGACTGGGAAATCAAAAATACTTCAGGATCCACATGGCGAGAAATTATTACAGATGAAGAGTAGTACATGAAAAAAATGCACAAAGAAGCGTTTGTAATTCTGGCTGTAATACCTCTTCTAATCCTTCTTCTCATTTCCAATAACGGCAATGCTTTTCAACAGAAAAAAGATCCTGATAAGCAAATCATTCTTGATCATGCTGATACAATGCGGACAAAAGGAGATTTCCGAACGCTTATCGGAAATGTACAAATAAGACAAGGCAATAAAACCCTCAGG
Organism: Calditrichota bacterium; assembly: GCA_018644935.1. GTDB lineage: Bacteria > Electryoneota > AABM5-125-24 > Hatepunaeales > Hatepunaeaceae > JABGPL01. Next base: position 2,480 of record JABGPL010000128.1, read on the forward strand.
GCCAACCATGCGCTTTGGGACAGTAGGAGCGGACTTGTCAATCTCTCTGGAAATGTATTCCTCGTTGAACCGGATCAAACAATTACTGCTCGTCGGATCAGCTATTTTGAGAACACAGGCAATTATGAATGTGATGGGGATGTTGATTTCGTCAGGAAAGATAGCATCCGAATTCGCTGCGATTTCGCCCGTTTCTCAGAACTCGACCAATTACTTACCCTCATTGACAGCGTTAGAATTGATAATTACTCCGACGGCGCAATTATTACCGGGCAACGCGGCAAATGGTTTAAAGAAACGGAAATTGCGATAGTGGAGTTTGACCCGGTATATAAGCTGCCGGGAAAAGAGAAGAATGAGTTGGACACACTGGTAATAAAATCGAAGCTTATCACATTTGAAAAAATGACGAATAGTGCTCTCTTCACGTCCGATGTTGAATTGGAGATAGCAGAGATGCTTGCTGTTTCAGACACCTTGTTTCACGAACCCGATTCTGAACGTACCGAGTTGACTGGCGCACCAATGATTTGGCGGGATCAGGATCAATTATCAGGAAAGAAGATTAATTTAATATCAGAAGACAACAATATTGAGCGTATCATAATTAAAGGCGATGCCGTAATTCTCTCCGAAGCTCACGAAATGGATGAACGTCGCAACAGATTGGCTGGAACGGATATGATCATTAAAGTCATTGATGACAGCAGTCGACATGTTCATGTTCAGGGTGATGCTGAGGGAGAATATCACGTTTGGGATGAACAGGACGTATATAATGGTGTCAATCTTTCTGCCGCTGATGTGATTGAGCTCATAATAGAAGGCAACAAAGTTAGCGAAATTATATTAGAGGGGCGCACGTCAGGAGCATTCTACCCTCCGGGCATGGCTCCGGAAAAGTAATCTTTAACAATCATGAGATTCATAAACACTATGAAAAAGTTCTTGCTATATACACTTTTGTTGACATGTCTGGCATTTTCTACTATTGTTGCAATGCCACTGTCGCCTGAATCGGTCAGCAACCTACGAGCATCCGGTCACCTCGAAGAGGTTTTGGAAAGACAAAACCGGGCACGCGCTTTAGGTATTGATGCCCCAGGCTCTAACGTTCTTGAAGGAATCAGACAACTTCACCGGGACAATCCAGATGAGGTCACTCTTCGGGTATTGATCATTCTTGTCGATTTTGAAGACAACGAGGCCAACAATGATGAATTCCCAGCTGAACATTTTGAGCAACTGCTTTTCAGTGTTGATGAATTTGAACCCGGAAGCATGCGTGAATGGTATCTCGAAAACACCTATGATGAGGTTGATTTAATTGGAGATGTTATTGGTTGGGTGCGTCTGCCGGAAACTTATGCTTATTATGTTAACCGAAATAACGGAAATGGCGGTTGGCCACAAAATAGCCAGCGGATGACCTATGATGCAGTGCAGTTAATAGAGGATGAAGTCGACTTTTCCATTTATGATAATGATGACAATGGTTCAGTTGATGGGATTTTCGTTGTACATGCCGGACCTGGTGCTGAGCAAAATGATGGTAATCGGGATATGATCTGGTCACATGCCTGGGGTTTAAACAACCACCGACTCCAATATGATGGGGTTTGGATCGACAGGTATTCAACAGAGCCGGAAGATGGTCAAATTGGTGTATTTGGTCACGAAGCAGCACATGCCCTTTTCGGAATCCCCGACCTCTATGATAGAGGATACCAATCCTCTGGTCTTGGCGCATGGTCAATGATGGCGGGAGGAAGCTGGGGAGATGGAGGACGTAGCCCTGCACATTTTGATGCCTGGTCAAAATTACAGATGGGAGTGACCGATCCTCAAAATGTAAACGAAAATCTGTACAACATCGAAATACCTGCCATTGAATCTGAAGATGCGAGTTATATCATCTGGCAGGATGGTGATCCCGGTAATGAATATTTCCTGATCGAAAATCGCCAGCAAATAGGATTTGACACCTCTATCCCCGGAGCGGGATTAATAATTTACCACATTGACGATGCGGCACGCCAAACCCAAAACGACCGGGAATGGTTCCCTGGTAACGAGGACAACGGACATTATCTCGTCGCTTTAGAACAAGCCGATGGCAACTGGGACCTTGAGCAGGACGAAAACCGCGGTGATGAAGGTGATCCTTTTCCCGGAAGTACCGATAATCAAACTTTTGACGCAGGCAGCACGCCAAGCAGCCGGGCTTATTCAGGTGAATCCACTGATGTTTCAATTCTGGACATTGAGCAGAACGATGGTGTTATTACCTGTAGCCTGATTATGCAGCCTGCTGAACCAGATATCCGTATTCAACCGCTAGAAATTGAATCCATTAATAGCTCAGAAAACATAATTACAGTCTCCAACACTGGAGAGGGACTGCTTGAGTGGTCATCCGCTTTCGATGTGATCTCGCAACCGGGAAGAGATAAAAGCAAGCGGCAGATTCGAGAAGTTTCCCCAAATAGTGAAAATCCCTCTCTGGACCCGGCAGGTGGACCCGATGGTATGGGTTATACATGGGTTGACAATGCAGAAGACGATGGACCTGACTTTGAGTGGATTGACATCAGTGAAATCGGAACCCAACTTGATGCTGGTGATGACTGGCTCAGCCCCTGGCAGGACATAGGTTTTGTTTTCCCCTGGTATACCGAAGAATATGAGCAGGTCCGAGTGTGCTCAAATGGTTGGGTGACTTTCCAGGATTATGGAAACGGCAGATATAATTGGCCGGATGAACCCGGACCTGTCGCCGCCCTATTTGTGAATACTTTTGACATCGATCCACGTGAGATTGGAGCGGTCTACATCTGGACAAACGAAGAAGATACTTTTATTGTCTCATGGGTTGATGTTCCCCGATATGGAAACGCCGATCATCGCACAACTTTTCAGTGCATACTGAAAAATGATGGTACTGTAGCTTACCAGTATGGTCCACAGGAAGGCATCAACGGAGCCGAACAAAATGTTGGATTTGAGAGCCCCAACGGGGAAAGAGGTGCCAGCATAATTTCCGAGGAAGCGAACAGGATTGATGATGGTCTTGCAATCTCAATTGGCTCTCCTTGGACAAGTCTTACCCGATGGGAACCAAAAAATGGGACGATCCGAGCAGATGAGGAAACCGATATAACCCTCACAATTGCAACGGATGAATTTGAATCTGGCGATTATGAAGCCGAATTGCATATCCTCTCAAACGATCCTGAAGAACCCGACATCTCGATAAATATCCTGATCTCTATTGACCGATTACCTGCCATTACTTTTGATCCTGAAATTCTCGACTTCGGTGAGGTACATATTGATAACCAATCTGATCTAATCCTAACTCTTGGCAATGCAGGGGAGTCCGTTTTAGAAATCTCCGAGATGTCAATTGGTGCAGACGGTTTCAATGTAGAATTTGGGGAAAACATCTCCGTTGCACCGGGAGATGAATCAGAAATCAGTATTAGCTTCACGCCTGTAGATGTTGGCGATTATAACGGCACCTTAACCATAACCTCAAACGACCCAAATGATCCGCTTGAAATTCCTTTAACTGGAATTGGCGTTCCATTAGAGCTGCAATATTTCAGTAATTTTAATACAACTGATGTCAATCACAGTGTATTGGTGCTGTCACTTGAGCACAACGGCGAACCTGTGCCGACCGGGTGGGAGATCGGTCTTTTTACACCTGACAATTTATTGGCTGGTGCCGGAGTATGGCGAGATGGTGGAAGACTTGGAATTTCTGCATGGGGAGATGACGCTCAAACTCAGATTATTGATGGTTTCAGGGACAATGAATTGATCGCATTTAGAGTTTGGGACAATGAAGCAGACATTGAATACTATGTAGATACAGAGTTAATTGATGGCAACCTCAGCTGGAGTACCAATGGTTTTGCAGCCATAAACCTGATAGCCCTCCCCACTCGAGAGATGACTGTTGCTTTTGGAGAAGGCTGGAACATAATCTCGATTAATGTATTACCGTCAAATGAATACTACGCTGAAGGCGAGGATCGTGGACCAGATATTGAACTCATGGTCGAGCAGCTCAGAATTGACGAGGACAATCATCATGTCATTCTCCTAAAGAACGGTGACGGACAATTCTATTCTCCCGCGTTTGGTTTCAGCAATATTGAGTATTGGAGTCTGACAGAAGGTTATCAGATTAATATCGATGAGGATGTAGAAGCGGTTTTTGTCGGTCTTCCCATAGATTTTGATACCGATATCCCGCTCACTGAAGGCTGGAACATTGCAGCATATTTCCCCGAATATGATCTTGATGCAAGTTCTCCAGAATTCTACGTTTTATCCAGCATTTTAGACAATGTCATCTCCGCCAAGGATAACCATGGGCTATTCATGCTGCCAGCCTTCAACTTTTCAAATATGAACCTCTGGCGAGAATCACAGGGGTACATGATAAAAGTTGATCAGGACGTAATTTTAAATTACCCTGTTGAGAACAATGGCAATAACGCAAATCCGGATGACAATAACGAACACCGCCACTGGGCAGCACCCGTCAGAACGAGCCAGAACATGAGTTTGCTTATATCTTCCATATCTGGCATTGACATCCCGCAAGCTTGTGAGGTCGCATCTATCGATGATAACGGTCATATCGTCGGAAGAGGTAGATTTCTCGAAAATGGCAGCTGCGGACTGGCAGTTTGGGGGGATGATACTGAAACCGACCTGATAGAAGGATTGAAAAATGGGGATGCTTTCAGTTTGAAAATCTGGGATGAAACTACAGATATTGAGCAGAGTCTCATAGTGGAATATTTCGAGACGGGATCTGAGCTTAGATATCAAAAAGACGGGATAATCGTTCTGAACGCTAGTGTAGAATCATTTGTTCCCTCGGAATTGTTTTTATCACAATGTTACCCAAACCCCTTTAATGCCACAACCCGTTTAACATTCGGACTACCAGAAGCGTCTCAAGTTTCATTAGGGATCTATGATCTGAGTGGTCGACTCGTTACAAGTCTGGTCAACGGAAATTACAATGCAGGGACGCACAGTGCCCTCTGGGAATCCGGTAATGCCTCAACTGGAGTTTATCTGGTCAGAATGGAAGCAGGTGAGTTCAGCTCAATCCGAAAAGTAACCTTATTGAGATAATTGATCGCCCTCTCCTCCTGACTTTTACAAGGGTTCAAAAGCCTTATCCCCCCTGCTATTGCAGGGGGGAATTAATGGGGAGGTTACCGGACGGAGTCCGGTTCAACAAATTGAAATAATAAGGAGAAAGACGCATTCCTGGCGCTCCTACGGCAATAACATAACCTTCCGAATCGAGCTGAATTCACCTGCCTGCATCTGCACCAGATACATCCCTGCACTTTGTGATTTTGGAGACCACTCTATCTTGTGAGTCCCTCCATTGCACTCTCTATCAACCAGTTTCATCTGTAACCTCCCCATTAGATCAAATAATTTGATCTTCACATTTGACCTTTCAGGCAAGTAATAACCTATTACCGCTGTTGAATTAAATGGATTTGGATAAACACCTGTCAACTCATAATTTTCTACATTGGTCGGAGCGAATTCATCCCAGATACTATTCGGATAATCAAAATAGAACGCACCAATATCAGCTCTCGTTCCGTTCGGATCGCGTGCTGAATCTGGATTGCCGGCATCTATACAGGGTGAGCCTTCTGTCAAGTGATAATCACCACTTCGCAAATCCTCAAACATCGGATCAGAAGATATCGCACCTTCACCGGGTGTGCACTCTACGTAATCATCCCGCCCGTTCTCGAAAACATTGTTATACCCTAAGTCCGGCTCTTCAAAATGGAGATTGTTAATCCCATGTCGGTTGAAAGCAATAATGTTGTTCTGGATTTCCAGACTCCTGAACCTGCGCAGGCGCAATCCTTCACCCCGACCACAGATAATGGTGTTATTAAGCACATGCCCATCCCGTGTATCACCAGCAATTGTCAGTCCATCTTCGAAAACGCAGTGCGAAACTAATAGTTGATGCCAACTGGTCATGTATGCTTCATCGGCAAATTTGCATCCTCTTACCTGTAAAGTACCTTCCCATGTTGCAGGTCCGTTGAATTCGCAATTGGTAACCTTCAAGCTGTCACAGTCGATTTGTGTTTCAATGGACTCCTCAAAGATGACATTCGCGAGTTCAACATAAGATCTGACTCCTCTCGCAACTCGGAAAAGCGTCCTGTCATGACTTCTTTCCGGACGAACTGTTATTGGCTGGTCATCGGTCCCACGCAATATCAGACTATCACGAATGACGAGTGATTGTAGGCCTTCGAGTTCGAGTTCTATTCCGGGAGCAACAATCAAAGTTCCAATATCAGCATTACGAATCAGATAATTTCTTCTTTGGAACAGCTCAACCCGGTCAGACCGCCCACTGATGATTCTGTTTTCTCCGGGAGCAAATCCAGGCGGAACATTTTGGAGAAATCTTGAATCGTAGTGATAACTCTTACCATACCCGGTTCCTGAATGGGCAGAACGACGAATATAACCCCGTCTATACTGAGCGATACTTCCCTTCAAATATATATACCCTCGTTCATCGGGTTCAGGTCCCTGATATCTGTCCCAGTTATTGTTCTGTTGCTCGAAAGTGAAAGATTCATTCAGTGCAACAAGTGCAGCGGTGATAACAATTGAATGTTCATTGAGATTGTCTCCTCCATTACCCCAGCCATTATTCCTACCATTCGCAATGGTGTTCCGGATGTATATATTATTCTCAGAAGCAAGCCCCATCATGTGAGACATGTCGTCCTCTTCGAATTGACCATATTGGTCAGCACCCTCATACACACAGTCATTTAGCAGATACATGTTTCCTGAACAAGCAATAGTCAGAGTACCAACTAATGTTCCTTCGACTTCAACATCTCCATCAACAAATATGATTCCACGATCTGGAATATTGAGATGCTCATAAAGGCTATCCTGTCGCGGAGTACCAGCAGGATATTGATAAATATCAATCCCCTGCTCTCCCTGTATTTGAATCCACGTCATTTTCTGATTATTGAACGTTGGGATTAGCGGATCAGCCATACTTCTCAGAAAATCCATGTCTTGCGAAAACTCCACCCGAGGTGCATTAAAAACAGGTCGAACCTCAAAATGTGGATTTGCTTGGAATTCTCGAAAACTACTCTGCGATGTCGAAACCTGTCCGTAGAATTGCGGTGAATACTTCAATCCAATGAAATCATTAGAATGCACAGGTCCCTCCAAGGTATCTGCTGTCCAAAACCAGATAATTCTGTTTTGAATACTTTTCTCAAAATGGGTTACATATTGGTAATATGTTAGTGGAACAGCATAAATAATCTGTCCGATTATCGTTACAATGAGTGCTGCCATGATTAATCGTTTTTTTACCGATCTCAGCATCTATTTCTCCAGCTTTATAATTCGAACACTCTCTCCAGATTTGCAGGTTCCTGATTTTCAGTTCAATTTGTGTTAAAAATCTCATCGTTTACATGTCACCCTGATTATGTAAATATATACTAATCAGACACATCAAACGAAAAATTTCATTTTTTTCATTAAAATGATAGTAACTGACGTTAGGGAAACAAGATAAAGTTTGTGAAAGGTGTTTTACTATTGCAGTAAAGGTAGATATCAAAAAAAACCGTCCGAGCGAACCTGCACCCAAAAGGTCTTCTCAGACGGGGAATGTCTCACAGCCCGAAACCCTTGTGTGCGAACTGTACAGCGAGGATCACGGGCTATGAGCCTGAATGGTCTTGTTGGGAAGTCGTATCCGTCCTGTCCAATACTCGGACTGAACGAAAGCCATCGCAATTATCTCAATAACATAATCTTCCAAACCGAGGTATGCTCACCTGCCTGCATCTGCAGGAGGTACATCCCCGCACTTAGTGACTTGGGAGTCCAATCTATCTTGTGGTTTCCCACATCCTTATCTGCATCAACTATAATTGTTTGCAGCCGACCTGATAAATCAAACACCCTGATGGTTACATTTGACATTTCAGGTAGATGATACCCTATATTTGTTGTCGAATTGAACGGATTAGGATAAACTCCGGTCAACTCAAAACTCTCTGTATTAGTCGGTGCGAATTCATCCTCTATACCGTTCGGATGATCAAAATAATATGCACCAATATCAACTCTCGTTCCGTCCGGATCACGTGGTGAATCAGGATTACCGGCATCGATACACGGCGATCCTTCAGATAAGTGATAATCACCACTTCGCAAATCCTCAAACATC
>JABGPL010000129.1 GCA_018644935.1 Calditrichota bacterium
CCCTTGCGGTCGTGGACTTATGACTGGCGAGTATCCGCGACCCTTGCGGTCGTGGACTTATGACTGGCGAGTAGCCGCGACCCTTGCGGTCGTGGACTTATGACTAGCGAGTAGCCGCGACCCTTGCGGTCGTGGACCTATGACTGGCGAGTAGCCGCGACCCTTGCGGTCGTGGACTTATGACTGGCGAGTAGCCGCGACCCTTGCGGTCGTGGACTTATGACTGGCGAGTATCCGCGACCCTTGCGGTCGTGGACTTATGACTGGCGAGTATCCGCGACCCTTGTGGTCGTGGACTTATGACGTAAATCAAAACCAAACGCGAAAAAAATAGGAAATTCCACGACCACAAGGGTCGCGGATACGGAAAGGAAAACACAATTGAACTTCATAGGCATAGACGTAGGCACATCAGCAGCTAAAGTCATCGTCATAGACGAGACTGGCAAAGTCCTGGCGAGCAGTTCGCAAGAATATCCCGTTCACTATCCGCATGTCGGGTGGGCGGAGCAGGACCCGGAGGATTGGTGGCGTGGGGGTAAGGCGGGGATTGTTGATGTGCTGGCAAATCCACTTGTGAAAAAGGGTGGCGTTCGGGCTATTGGGTTGACCGGGCAGATGCATGGGTTGGTGGCTCTTGATTCGGCAAATCGGGTTCTGCTGCCTGCGATACTGTGGAATGATCAGCGGACACAGGCTGAATGCGATGAAATCACTGAAACCATCGGGCAGGATAAACTGACCGAATGCACGGGTAATAAAGCTCTCACTGGCTTTACAGCTCCGAAAATACTGTGGGTGAAAAAGAACCATCCCAAACTGTTCAAGCGGATAGCTCATATCCTCCTGCCTAAAGACTACATCCGTTTCCGACTGAGTGGTGACTTTGCAACTGACGTTTCGGATGCTTCTGGGACGTTGATGTTTGATGTTAAGAACAGGAAGTGGTCGTCGGAAATGTCTGATTTGCTTGAGCTGCCCGTTGAAGCTCTACCGAAATGTTATGAATCCTCTGAAGTAACAGGCGTGGTGTCGGAATCAGTGAAGTCTGAGTTGGGTTTAAAAGGAGAAGTCCTGATAGTCGCTGGAGCAAGCGATCAGGCAGCCGGAGCGGTCGGAACAGGAACAGTTGAGCCGGGGACAGTTTCTGTGTCACTTGGAACATCGGGCGTTGTCTTTGCCCCACAAGAGCACTATGCAGTTGACTCAAACAATCGCCTGCATGCTTTCTGTCATGCGAACGGCAAATGGCACACCATGGGTGTTATGTTATCGGCAGCATCGTGTTTGAAGTGGTGGATCGACAATGTTCATTTTGGCTTGCCCAATCCATATTATACCCTGCTATCTGAGGCAGATGATGTCCCAGCCGGCAGCCGAGGATTGTTTTTCCTCCCTTACCTGATGGGTGAAAGAACTCCACACAGCGATCCCAACGCCCGTGGAGGTTTCATTGGGTTAACGATGTCCCACACTCGAGCGGAGATGACTCGTGCCATTCTCGAAGGTGTCGCCTATGGACTGAACGACTCGCTGCAAATTATCCGCGAGTTAGGCATCCCCGTTGATCATGTGCGCGTTACTGGCGGTGGTGCGAAGAGCAGACTTTGGAGGTCAATCCTCGCTGACGTTTTCGGCACACTGATAAACTCTAGTCGTTCGAGCGAAGGTCCTGCCTTCGGAGCTGCTGTACTTGCAGCGGTCGGATCGGGTGAGTTTAGTTCCGTTTACAGTGCCTGCCGAGAATTATCAGAGACAACCGAGACCAATCAACCAAATCCAGAAAACGTCAAACGTTACAGGGAGGGTCACTCGACATTTCAAGGCTTGTATGCCGATTTGAAAGAGAGGTTCCGGGAGTTGGTGTGAGTCTGAAGTGTTGGGCGATTCATGAATCACCACATCCTAAAATCCCAGATTATTGCATAATCTTCCCTGTATCTATAACTTATAGTCGTTTACCAACACAATACAACACACATCAATGATCAAAGCAACATCCCCAATCAGCACTGGAGGTACGCGAACAGAAGACGAAAATGGTAACGCGACTTCCACGAAAGCTGACCCGGGTCTTAATGAGGCTCAATCGCTTCTGACGCAAGGAATTAATGAACTTGGTCAAAACGAACCGGACCGGGCAATAGAATTTTTTAAATCAGCACTAATGATGCAAATTAAGATACAGGACAGTCCCGGGACAATAGCTACTGTTGGGTGTTTGACTCGTGCGTCAATGCTCAAGGAAAATTTCGAAACGGCGGTACTGTTTTCGGAAATAACAATCTTATTATGCAGAAATATTCAGGAGAAATTCGCCACACAAATTTCTCTCAAAGACCAGATGCAAGCCTTCTTCAAGCTCGGAAAGCAGAATTCTGGTTTAGCTGTGATGTGGCAGATTTACAAAATATGCCAGGAAATTGATGATCCATCCTTAGATCAACTTGAGGAGTACTTCGAAGGATTAGAGAAACAGATCGGTGACGATGAATATGTGAAATTTACGTCGTATATGCAGAACAGTGCTGAGCAAATCCGTGTTGAAGTAGTGTCTGAGATCAGGAAAACGCATGGCGATGATCCGCTGCTGGTGGAAATTGAGGGGATGTTAAAAGGTGCAGGGATTGATTTTTGAGGTACTTTGGAGAGATTCGTGAATCACCCCAAAACCCCACAATGAATAATGAATCGTAAGGGTTGAATATTTTCAACCCCCTGCACGAATAAACCCATAGATATTGGCACTGATTGGGCGAATAATTATTCGCCCCTACTTACGGGGTCCAATCATATTCTCTGGTGAAAGGAGATCATCGAGCTCCGCTTTTGAGAGTAGATTCTTCTCAAGAACCAGATTGTATACACCTCGATTGTTTTCCAACGCTTCCTTTGCGAGTTCTGTGCATGTCTCATAGCCGAGCACCGGATTCAAAGCAGTTACCAGACCGATACTGTTTTCAACTGTGCTTCGACATACATCTTCATTTGCCGTAATTCCCTTTATACAGCGATGCTCCAGAGTTTCCATTCCATTCATCAGTATTTCAATCGATTCAAGCAGACTCTGGATGATGACAGGTTCCATCACGTTCAATTCCAGTTGTCCGGCTTCGGCAGCGAGCGTCACTGTTAAGTCGTTACCAATGACCTTGAAGGCAATCTGGTTGACCACTTCAGGAATAACAGGATTTACCTTGCCCGGCATAATCGAAGATCCCGGCTGCATAGCTGGCAGATTAATCTCGTTAAATCCGGCTCGAGGTCCGGATGACAATAGCCTGAGATCATTACATATCTTCGAGAGTTTCACCGCGAGACGTTTGATCGCCGAAGAGTACATCACAAACGCACCAGTGTCCTGAGTTGCTTCAACGAGGTTTGGAGCGAGTATTATTTTGAAGTTCGTTATATCCCGTAGATGCCCAACGACCTTATATCCGTAGTTCGGATCGGCATTAATACCTGTTCCAATGGCAGTTCCTCCCATATTCACTTCAAGGAATAAATCGGCGTTTTGATCAAGCCGTTTTATCTCTTCGCCTAAGGTCGCGGCAAACGAATCGAAGCTCTGCCCAAGCGTCATTGGAACAGCATCCTGCAGCTGAGTTCTTCCCATTTTGAGAATACTACCGAATTCTTTACCCTTAGCGGAGAATGCATCCACCAGACTCTTTAGAACCTTAGTAAGCCGTAAATTTTCTTTAATCAGAGCAATCTTAAGCGCAGATGGATATGCATCGTTAGTAGATTGTGACAGGTTGACATGGTTATTCGGGTGGCAGTATTTGTAATCACCTTTTTCATAACCTAATAACTCAAGTGCCCGGTTTGCGATAACCTCGTTGGCGTTCATATTTGTGGACGTCCCTGCTCCGCCCTGCATCATATCCACAACGAAATGAGTGTGATACTTGCCATTTATTATCGCGTTGCATGCCTGTTCTATTGCATCCTTAACCGGTTTGGAGAGCAATCCCAGGTCATGGTTTGCCCTCGCAGCAGCCATCTTCACAATTGCCAGAGATTCGATCAGCACCGGGAAATGTGAAAGGACGATCCCACTGATGTTAAAATTCTCAATAGCCCGAAGCGTCTGCACCCCATAGTAAAACTCAAATGGAACTTCGCGATCACCGAGAAGATCATGTTCCTTGCGGGTTCGTCCCGAGATATACTGTGCCCCGGCATTTACAACGTGAGTACTCGCCTGACGAATGCGCCTTGAGATTACCCTCGCTACTTTGGAGAGAACTTTGTAAGCAATGTTAGGTTGAATCTTTACAAGACCGTCAAATTTTGCTCTGTCAATAACCAGTACGGTAGATGCGAGTGTCGTGCGTGCAGTAGTAGAGTGGGGGTATTCATCCATCAGAACACCTTCACCAAGAAAATCGAATTTTCCGAAAAATGAGAGTCTCTTTTCATCACCCAATGCAGTTTTCTTAATCAGCTCGATCTCACCGGAATATATAAGGTACATTTCACGACGAGGGCTGTTCTCCGTAAATAACTGTGCATCCTTGGGATATTCACGAATTTCAGTAACGTCCGCAATCTGCTCAAGCGCATCCTGTTCAAGTTCTTCAAATAAAGCGATCTTCCTTAAAAAATCACAGACAATGGACTTTTCGATTTTAGGTGAAACAGGCATTCTAATTCCCGGTTTGATGGATGAAGCAAAGGTTAGGTCAAATGTAGTGATGTTTTGGTGGATTTGGCAAGTATTAAATTATTGAAACACATCACAGTGTGTGGCACTGTCTGGCTTGCCCAGACATGCTTCTACTAATAACTCAGATAACACTCAATATCGCAGGTCAGAATCCTGCTCTAATATTGACAAATAGTGTTACTCGAATTATTTGTCATTGCGAACGAAGTGAGGCAATCTCATATGTTGCATGTATTCAAACAGATCGCTTCGTAACGGCGTTCCTGGCAATGACAGCCATGCAACTCGAAATTGAAAATACCTTTAAATGAATATGCCCGAGCATCACCATGCCCGGGCATTATTCATCCGCAGCAATAGGGTCAATACTTAAGGTAGGTATATGATTTTCACGATCCGGTTTTCGTAATTACATCTAATCTTGACAAAATACATTCCGGTCCCCCCAATTTCATGACCTGAGAGGGGAAGATTGTTCGCACCCCTTGACACTTCACGAAGAAGTGAGCTAATTATCCTCCCGTTCAGATCATAAATGTCTATTTCCGCAATCCCGGCAGTTCTTGAGGTAAAGCTAATTGTAGTCCGGTTGTTGAATGGATTTGGTGAAGCGGAGGCTGAAAAATCGCTTAGTACTATTGGTTCACCCTCGACTGACATTGAATGATCAAATCTAAATGCTCCAATGTCCACCTGTGTCCCATCAGGATCTCGGTCAAAACTTGGATTCCCCCTATCGATACACGGTGAACCGGGACTCAAATGATAATCTCCAGCCTCATGATCAACTAACATCGGATCGGCGTTAAAATCAAACCAAGCAGGTCCTATCCCTACAAAATCTCCACCAGGGTTCAGGAAAAAGCAGTTATAGCCCGACCAGAATTCGTCACATCTCGTAACAATCTGAAGGCCGACTTGGTTGTTAAATATGATATTATTGTTGACCGAAAACCTGTTAGTTTGATGAATCAGTATTCCAACTGAATCAGCTCCAAAAATTGTGTTATTACTGATTGTTAACCCTGTATTTACTCTCTCGTTGCCACTGTAGGTTAATCCTCCCCGAATTAGATTGCGTTCGATATTGCAACCAAGTGTGGTGTCTACGGACATCCCTGAATAGAACTCATTGGTAAGAACTTCAATATCAGAGACATTCCGGAAAGCAACCAATTCCAGAAACTCACTTTCAGATAGAACCGCTGAGCGACCGTTATTGAATTGGGATTCAGCGTGAATTTCACTGTCGAATATCTCAAGATCATTGAATGAATCTACAGTTAGATTTGAACCACTGAAATGAGAATCCTCAATTCTTATTGATCCCTGCCGTAAGGTTCCGTTGCCCCATACTTCACAATGGATTAATTGAATGTCATCAGATAAGATTGAAAGGTCATTGCCAAGTATCTGGCAATCTTCCATTACCAATTCTGAAGCGATACTATTGATTTCTAATGACCCGCCAAAATTAGTATGGACAATTCGAATACAATTTTGGTTATCTCGAAGTTCAACTTGGTCGTTAATTTCGCAGTTAATTATCTCTATTGAATTACTTCGACCTCGAATATTGATTGAACCATCTATTTCACAATCGATGAAAGATATGCTATTGTGTCTGTGCCCATTACTTTGGTAAACCGTAATTGAGTCTTGAATTGTACAATTTCTGAATTGGAGATTGAGATTTCTCCTGATATTCAACCAGCCTGGAGAATCACACGAATCGTTCACCCCAAAAGTACAATTCCGGAATTCGATGGAAGCTCCCTGTAAGTCAAATCCACTTGGAAAATCACACGATTCGAATACACCGTGGCGAAATGGGACATCCTCTGGCCAGCAAATCCCATCCTCAAATCTTACATGTCGAATAATTACAGTATCACATCCTTCAAAGCTAAATCCCGGATAACTTGGAAACCTGTCTGGATCTCTCCGTCGGATGACGACGGGGTTGTTTTTTTCTCCGAGCAGTCTGAATTCATCATTTGCACTTAGTGCCAGGCTGTCCGATAAGATAATCTCGGTTCCAGCAGTTGCAATTATCCTACGGTATCCACCTTCTCCGATTACATAGTATGGCGAATCCTCACCAGTCATGACAAGAAAATTACCCTCGCCTAAAACATCTCTCCTTGCAACGTTAGGAAATAGTGGAGGTGCATTGTCTATAAACCGTGTATCATGTCTATAGTACTTCCCATAACCAGTACCCTGATGATTAGAACGGCAGACAAAACCCCTTCTGCGATTTGCCAGTGAACCGACTAAATAGATAACACCTCTATCGTCTGGCTCCGGTCCCTGTCGAAGCTCCCACTCATCGTTTTGATCCTCGAAGGTAAATGATTCACCGAAAGCAGCAAGTGCTGCATTAATAACGATGCTATGTCTGTCCAGATTGTCCCTGTCTTCACCCCAGCCGTTATCCCTACCATTCGCAAATGTGTTTGCTATTATGATATCCCGTGCTGAAACAATACCGAGCATGTCATCACATTCATCCATATCAAAAATTCCAATCTCAGGATTTGCTGCCTCGTATAATACATTATCCAATAGTCTGATATCCTGACTACAACCAATGGTTGCAACACCATCAATAGTACCGTACATCTCCAGCGGAGAATCGAAATACAGCCAATCTAGATCCTCCCAGAAATATTCTTCAATTGGTTCTAACTCTTCATCAAATGGTACTCCACCATGCCATTCGTAAACAAATCCAATATCATTCTCCATTACAAGCCTATATTGCATACCTTCGTCTGGCTCTCCAATGCTAATCCCTTCCTCACCGTTAAACTCAATAAGCTCAGGGAAAACCAGAAAAGGAGCACCAAACTGGGGTTCAATTTCAAAATATGGATTTGCCTGAAATTCTAAAAACCTGTTCTGAGGCGTTGTTACTTGATCATAAAAAATCGGCATATACCGTAGTCCGATAAAATCATTAGAGTGAACTGGACCATACAAGCTATCCCGAGTCCAAAACCAGATAACTTCCCGTTCAATTCGAGTGTGTTCGAAGTTGGAGATATACATATACCGGCACAGAGGTGTTTGCGCTCTGGTTAACTCCGGAATCAGGAGCATTGCCAAAACAGACATCCACATCAATAGTATTTTCAACTTTCGCTCAGTTACCATTTTTCACATCCCCAATCTTATAGGCTTTGACGTCAGCATGTTGTCTATTAACATCACGATGACATGTACTTACGGTAAATAAATGATCCTCACGATCCGGCTTTGGTTATCGCATCTAATCCTTAAAAAATACATTCCGGTCCCCCCAATTTCATGACCTGAGAGGGGAAGATTGTTCGCACCCCTTGACACTTCACGAAGAAGTGAGCTAATCATCCTCCCGTTCAGATCATAAATATCTACTTCCGCAATCCCAGCGGTTCTTGAGGTAAAGCTAATTGTAGTCCGGTTGTTGAATGGATTTGGTGAAGCGGAGACTGAAAAATCGTTTGCAATTATTGCTTCATTTTCGACCGACAGCGAATGGTCATAAGGCAGAGCTCCGACATCCGCCCGTGTCCCATCCGGGTCCAGACTGGAGGCTGGATTTCCTGCATCAATACAGGGCGATTCGGGCATCAGATTGAAGTCTCTACCTTCGGGATTGACAAACATCGGATCAGCAACAAAATCGAAATGACCGTGGATGATTCCCAAATAATGACCATCAGTGTTGGAGAAACTGCAATTGTAATTTGTGGAGTAATCCTGATGACACACCTCAACAAAAATACCTGCCTGGTTGTTGAAAAAGATGTTGTTGTTGGCGGTGAACCAGTTAACTTCGCTTACCATAAGCCCGGCAATTACGGAATTATAAATAGTGTTGTTGTCAACGGTGAGTTCCGAGAGCAGATCCATTCCACTACTATAATCGATTCCCTCTCCAATTAAACTGCCATTTATAATGCTGCTATTTGCATTTTGAATCGAGATTCCAGATTGTATTTCACTAACCTGAATCTCAATGTCCATAACGTCATTAAATCGTACTGATCTTCGGAACTCACCTTCAGTGATAAAGGCTGATGTCCCATCAGAAAACAGCATTGTACCTTGAATTTCGCAGTCGTTAATTTCAACACCATCAAATCCCGAAACACTAAAATCCCTTCCACCGAAATCACAACCATTTATCCATGCTATTGCGACTCTCATAGTGATATCACCCCAGATATCACAATTATTTATTTGTGTATTCCCAGAGTAAATTGAAAAATCAGACCCTCGAACTTGAGAATCTTCTATCAATAGTCGAGGAACAAATTGATTTATCTTCAATGACTCACCAATGTTACTATGGGAAATTATCACCTCTGTGGTATACGTATTGATCTCGATATTTTCAGAAATTTCGCAATTTGAAATCTCAATTGTTGGACACGAAGAATTTACTCCAATTGAATTGCCAAATTCGCAATCGAGAAATGAAACCCTTTGGATACCGTCTGGATGTTCCCCATTCCCAACCTCAACCGTATCCCGAAAGGTGCAATCCCGGAATTCAAAATCATTAAAATGACTGATGTTAATTCTGTTGGATATTTCACATGATTCGATTACTCCCGATCCAGATTCTAGCAACCCACCCAGGCTGATTCCATCTTCAAGTTGAAGATGAGAAATGTAGGTAGTATCACAAGTACTAAGAATTAAGCCGGGATAACCGTGAAAATTATCTGGATCGGAACGTCGGATTATTACAGGATTATCTTCTGTCCCAAAGAGCCTTAGCTCACCTGAGCAGGTCAGAGCCAGACTATCACTCAGAACAATCACCGTCCCGGCAGTAGCTGTGATATTGTTATAGGTCCCGGCACCGACCACATTGTACGGTGATCCCTCTGCATTTAACACAAGATCACTACCACCGCCAATTATATCCCCTCTTTCAACATTCGGAAATAATGGGGGCGGATTATCAATTAATCTGGAATCATGAAAAAAGGTTCTGTAATATCCAGTGCCCTGATGATTTGATCGATGGACATAACCTCTCCGAAATTGGGCTAATGAGCCTTTAAGGTAAATTGTACCCCTCTTATCCGGACTTGGTCCCTGACGCCGATCCCACTCATCATTTTGGTCTTCAAAGGTGAGAGATTCTCCGAATGCAGCTAAAGCTCCATTTATGACAATGCTGTGTGTCTCAAAATTCCTGTTCCTATCGTTAAATCCACCGTCTCTACCATTTGCTATTGTATTGGCAATAATGATATTCTGCTCTGAAATCAGCCCCAGCATATCATCGCAGTCTTCTTCCTCAAATCTGCCAAAGTCCGGCTCCGATGCTGCGTATAATAAATTATCAAGGAGCATTATATTGTGACTACTGCCAACTGTTGCAACACCATCAATTGTCCCATACATCTCAAGGGGTGAATCGAAATACAACCAATCGAGATCTTCCCAGAAGTATTGCTCTATTGCTTCAAGTTCATCACTAAATGGTATGCCTTGACGCCACTCATAAATCGAACCAAACTCGTTTTCCATCACAAGCCGATATTGCATTCCTCCATCATTTTCTCCGATACGAACACCGTCATCACCGACAAATTCAGGTGGATCGGGGAAATTCAGAAGAGGGACTCCAAAATGAGGTCGGAATTCAAAAAATGGATTTGCCTGAAAAAAAATAAATCTATCCTGAGTAGTAGATACTTGACCATAAAAGGTTGGGGACCATTTCATTCCGATAAAATCATTTGAATGGACAGACCCGAACATAGTGTCTGGTGTCCAAAACCAGATAATATCACGTTCCATTCGAGTGTGCTCGAAATTAGTAAGGTACATATAACTGCTTAATGGTGTCTGAGTTCTGGCAAACTCCGGTATCAGGAGCATTGCCAAAACAGACATCCACATCAGCAGTATTTTTAACTTTCGTTCAGTTACCATTTTTCACATCCCCAATCTTATAGGCTTTGACGTCAGCATGTTGTCTATTAACATCACGATGACATG
>JABGPL010000013.1:0-41566 GCA_018644935.1 Calditrichota bacterium
AGGGCATAGTTGGTCTAATTCACAGGCTGGGGGATAGCAGCTGTCTTGTTCAATTGCTCTCAGATCCAAATCTGGGAATTGCTGGCAGGTTGCGAAGGAGTAGGGAAGACGGAATTGTTCACTCTTCATCAAAAGGATTGTTGAAGTTTGATGGTGTTCCTGTATCTTCTTCGGTAGCTATCGGCGATACTGTTCTTTCTTCTGGTTTAGGAGGGTTTTTCCCGCCTGGAATAATAATCGGATATGTAACTGAGTTTGAACCTGATGCAAATGGGTGGCTCTGGCAAATATCCTTAGTCCCCTGCGTCGAGTACGGGCAATTGGAAGATGTTTTCATAGTTCGTGAGGCAGAAAATGATCGTTGATGTCTTACGGTATATCATTATTGGTATCTTATTGCTATCAATTGAGAACAGTGCTGGTAAATATTTGGATGTTTTAGGGATTCGACCAGACCTGTTGCTCATATTTACGATAAGTACAAGCATAAGACGTGGTAGAAATCATGGTTTGCTTGTAGGCTTTTTTTCAGGATTAGCACAGGATATGACCTCACTTGGTTTTCTCGGGATATATGCGCTTTCTAAAAGTAGCCTTGGGTTCTGGCTGGGAAGATGGGTCGAAGAGAGAGATCAGCTTATTCGAACATGGTTATGGATGGTGATTATATTCTTTTGTGTGGTTGTACAAGGTATTTGGCAGGGGTTGTTTGTAATTCAGAGCCCAGATATAGGTTTTATGGAATTTCTTTTCAAATCGATTCTTCCGATTGCAGTTTACACTGGAGTACTTGGTGGAGTTTGGGCACTAATCCCAATGAGTACCAAGCGATGGAAACAGGTTAAGACCAATAGTGGAAGATGGCTGTGAGTGAATCAATTGTGTCATTTCATCCATGATCAGAACTGAAAATAAATGGTGGTATGAATACCGTCGAATAGTATTTACCGCGTTTTGCCTCTTATTTCTACTTGTTATCGAATTTAGATTGTTTTCTATTCAACTGATAAATCGACCTGGTTTTTTAAAGAAAGCTGAGGCAAACAGAATTCGAGCAATCGCAATTGAACCTACAAGGGGCAAGATATTCGACCGAAACGGGCTATTATTAGTTGAAAACCGACCTGCATATTCCCTTTATGCTCACCCCTGGACGATAAAAAGAAATCTCGGCACTGTAAATCAGTTAGCAAGAATCCTTGAAATGGACACTCTTGAGATTAAAAAACGTGTCAGCAGGTATGGATGGAATACATTTCAACCAGCTGTTATACAAAGAGATGTGAAGTTTAACACACTTGCTCACCTTGAGACAATTAAAATAGGACTTCCTGGTATTGCATTTGGTCTCGAATCCAAGCGATCATACCCATTCCCAGAGGCAGTACATGTTTTAGGTTATGTTGGTGAGATAGATCGCTCCAGTTCCGCAAAAAGAAATGGAAGAATTGGACTCGTTGGAAAGCATGGACTGGAATTGGTTTATGAAAAGTGGATCGGGGGAGAACCTGGAATAGAGTATTTTCAAGTAGATGTTTCAGGAAAAACTGTTGGCAGGGCAGAAGAAAGCGAGACTATATTACCCACAAATGGCTGGGACATTCAACTTAATATTGATAGCCATCTGCAACGCCTTGCGTTTGAGCTGATGGAGGGAAAAGCAGGTGGTGTCGTGGCGATAGATCCCAGGAACGGTGCGGTTTTAACAATGCTTAGTGTGCCAGCCTACGATCCATCAATTTTCGCGGGAGTTATGCCACAAAAAGTTTGGGATGAACTGATTAATGATCCGGGGCATCCGTTATTAAACAGGGCATTACAGGGTCGGTATCCACCGGGATCAACATTTAAAATGGCAGTTCTGGGTGCAGCAATTGAAGATGGGATTGTGGATAATTCAACCAGAATAACTTGTAACGGTGGTCTTCAAATAGGTAACAGATTTTTCAAATGCTGGAATGCATCAGGTCATGGTTCTGTCGGTTGGAAAGAGGCTATCCAACAGTCATGTGATGTTTTCTTATATGTTAACGGAATGCAGATTGGTGTCGACAAAATTACCGATTACGGATTCCGGATGGGGCTTGGAACAAATACTGGAGTTGATTTCAATGTTGAGTTTGGTGGGTTGATGCCAAATGAAGAATATATGAACGAGAGATTTGGTGTAAATGGTTGGACCAGAGGTCATGTGGCGAATATCTCCATCGGTCAGGGTGAAGTACTTGTTACTCCAATGCAACTTGCAGTTCATACAGCAGCAATCGCAACTGGAAATGTTGTCACTCCCCGAATCACAAATTCTATGACTAACCCCGAAACGGGTGAGATAATCCATACTCCTTTTGAATCAAAGCCAACCGGAGTCCCAAACAGGATTCTGAAGAAAATGAGAGAGGGAATGCGGATGGTTGTAAATGAGCCACGGGGAACTGCATACCATCAGAAAAGTGACGAGTTCATAATGGCGGGAAAGACAGGCACAGCCCAGAATCCACATGGTGAAGACCATGCCTTGTTTGTAGCATTTGCACCTTTTGATGATCCCTTAATTGCTGTTGCAGTCGTCGTTGAACATGGAGAGCACGGAAGCTCCACAGCCGCTCCGATTGCTGCAAAAATCATTGAGAGATATATCTACGATCTTTTTCCTGGTCCCCGACCAGAAAAACGAAGATTTATCCCAAAAATAGAAGAGGTTGATTCTCTTGTTATTGGATGATTCCGGAAACCGTGTCAGCAGATTTAAAGAACTGAATGTCAGCCTACTTCTAACGATAATTTTGATGCTGGCAATGAGTTTGGCATTAGTATACAGTGCCGGAAATGCTCGGGAAGATTACACTCATTTTAACAAACAGCTCGTCTTCGTATGTGTTGGTATCATTGTTCTGTTTGGGGCAATGTATATACCTCCCCGCATGTATTATGCTCTCGCATATCTGGCATATGGTCTTTCAATCCTCCTTCTCATTTCAGTGCTTGCTGGTGGAGTATTCGGGCTTGGTGCAAAAAGGTGGATAATAATTGGAGGATTCACACTACAACCATCAGAGCCGGCAAAATTAGCATTTGTCCTTGCTGCATCTAGATTATTGTCTGACTGGCGAGATTATGTTGGATGGAAACTAATTGGGGCGTTTGCACTATTGGCTGCTCCAATAACCCTTTTGGTAATGATTCAGCCTGATTTGGGAACATCAACAGTATTTGTAATCCTGTCTGTAACCTTATTAGCATGGTACGGGCTTCCGATTAGATATTTTTTGGTACTTTTTTTACCGCTTTTCTCAATGCTGTATCATGTGTCGCCTGCCTTAATCGGAGCTGTGGCGTTAATAGGACTCGGTTGGTTGAAAAGAACCGGTTTGAATTGGATATGGATAATCTGTATCGCCATTGTTTGTGGTTTCGCAACGATGGGGGCACCCATTGCCTGGGATCAGCTTGAACCGTATCAGAAAAAGAGGCTTACAACTTTTATGGATCCGAGTGCCGATCCTTTGGGATCAGGTTATCAGGTAATCCAATCTCAGGTCGCAATTGGATCTGGAGGATTTGCCGGGATGGGTTATTTAAACGGCGCACAGACGCAGCTACGTTTTTTACCAGAACAACACACTGATTTTATCTTCTCTTTAGCAGGTGAGGAATTTGGATTTATTGGAACTTCCCTGATATTATTCTTATATTCTTTGATAGGCTGGTTCGGATTTAGAGCTGCAGCATTTATGAAAAATCAATTTATGAGTCTGGTTACAGCCGGTATGACAGTTATGATCCTGTATCATAGCGTGATCAATATTGGTATGGCGTTAGGGAATTTACCGGTAACTGGACTACCCTTACCATTCCTAAGTTATGGTGGCTCTTTTATGTTATCGTGTTTATGTGCTGCGGGGATGATTTTGTCGGCTAGTTTGTATCGTCGTGAGTATTAGTCAAATTTTGTAAATTCAGGATTAAATGATGCTGAAGAATCCATCTGTCTTTCTGGTTTTGGCAGTTATTTTTACCTTAAGTTTTTTGAATTCCACTTTAACTGCCGCAACATTTCAGGATGATTATGATAATGCTTATGAACAGTTTTCCAAGTTAGGCAGAACAGATCCGGACCAACTCAAACAAATAGCCGGTACTTTCAGAAAATTATCAGAAAGGTCTGATGCCGGCAAACTTAAAGCGAATGCAATTTATTGGGAAGGACAAAGCCTGTTTATGATCGGAGAATATCTTCAGGCTCTACAGGCATTTGAAAGAGTCCTGGTAAATCAAAATTCTTTTAAGGAGCAGGATGCGAGATTTAAAGTGGTTCAGTGCCAGATCCGTTTGAAGTGGAGAAAATCAGGAAAGTGGGAGTTAGATAGATTTGTCAGAGATTTTCCACAGAGTAAACTCATTAACGTGTTAAAAAATGAGCTTCGTCGAATTGAAAAGTAGTGTAACAGATTGCTGTCTTTGAGAACAAAAAATGCGAATAATTTTGACCATCAAGAAACATAACCTTCAGAAAGCAATATCCGCTCTAACTATGTTGCTATTGTTATGCAGTTCAAAACTCGGTGTTTGCGGAGAGGATGATTTGCTCTGGCCAGTTGATGCTGCTCCTGCATTAACCAGCAGTTTCTGTGAATATCGTCCTGGTCACTATCACTCTGCAATTGATATAAAGGTATGGGGAAGTGTTGGTCTACCCTGTAGAGCAATTGCTGACGGTTATGTTTACAGGGTTAAGGTGTCTTCCTCTGGCTATGGGAGGGCACTCTACCTAAAGATGTCTGATGGGCGTTCCGCAGTCTATGCTCATGTTAGAAATTTCTCACCAGAAATTGATGAGTTTATTTCCACAAAACAACACAATGAAGTTAGATACAATCAAGATGTTTACTTTGAGGAGTTAGAGGCATTTCATTATAAGAAAGGTGAGGTAGTCGCTTATAGTGGGCGTAGCGGAACTAAACATCCGCATTTACATTTTGAGATTCGTGACAAAAATGAACGACCTCTTAATCCGCTTCTCAACGGTTACGAAATTGCTGATCATATCAAGCCCGTCCCGGTTGCTTTCTTATTAACTCCGATGGATGAATCAACCACAATTGAAAATCAGTACCAACCGAGGTTATATGATGGTTTAATTGAGCAACATGATGGGATATTCAGGGCGAGAGATCCAATCGGGGTTTCAGGTTCAATAGGGATATCCATAAAGGCATTTGATAGGGCAGATGGGTCTGAGAATATACTTGCAGTTAATAAAATTGAAATGATCGTCCAGGGTGTAAGTGTTTGGACAACCTCGTATACAGATTTTGGATTTGAAGAGACAAGACAAATTGAATTTGAGAGGGATTATCGTTTACGACGTCTCGGAAAAGGTGATTACCACAGATTGTATCGTGCTCCTGGAAATGATCTTAGAATAGTGAAAGGGGAAGGAACCATCAATTGCAATGATGTGGATAAGAAGCCAATAAAAGTCCATATCAACCTTGAGGATGTTGCTGGAAACACGTCGGTTGTAGAAGTAATACTGGTTTCTGATGATGTTGTAGATGAAAATCGTGGTGTGGGTGGTGAAATGCTGTACGATTTTGGGAACGGTCAAAATAAATCTGATATTCCCGTTCAAGTACTCGTAGTTGATAAGTATATACGATTGTTAGGACCTCCTGGTATTAAAGGATTTCATATTAATGGAAAATGGGATTTTAGTTGCATGACACAAAAATCTGGTGGCGGAGTTGCTGCAAATTGGTATCCTCCAGCGGATTTTGATGGCAAATTGACTTTACAGGCACTTGACAATGAAGGAAAATCTGTAATATCTTCAGATTTCCAATTTCATGCGGTATATCCACAAAAATCCACCCGGATTAACTCAATTGGTGAAGCACTGAAGGTTGAAATTCCTGCACATGCAGTATTCGACACAACCTGGTTGCGTGTAATAAATGAACCTGATCTTCAGATTGCCGGCTGGGTAGAATCCGTTTTTAGGATTGAACCTCATGACCAACCTCTTAACAGAAGAGTTGAAATTTTTCTGAAAAAAGACTCACCAACGGCAGAAAATGGGTGGGGAATTTATTATTTTGATAGACGAAAGGGCTGGCGTTTTATGGATAATAGAGTGGCTGGTGATTATTATCAGGCATCTGCTCTAAGCTGGGAAACTTTCGGACTTATTCGTGATAACGATAATCCACAGATCAGAACCTTGAATTTCAAGGATGGATCAATTATTAATAAGACAAGACCTCATTTCAAAATTGTTGTTAAGGACTCTACATCCGGTTTATCTGCTGATGGGCTTGAGATCAGAATTGACAACAAAATCGTACCTGCAGAATGGGATCCACCTATCGATAGACTCAGCTATAAAGTCTGGAAACCATTAGATGCTGGAGAGCATAGTATTTCGATTATCGTACGTGACCGTGTTGGGAACCAAAGCGAAAAGAAAATGAAATTCATCATAAATCCATAGTTGGAGAAAGCAAATGTTCATTGCCGACAAAAAAAACCATATTATTCATGATATGAGCTTCATCAGATTTGAATGTAAAATGAAGGAAGTACCTGATGAAAACAGAAAGAAATTATTTAGCCTTCAAACAGTGAAAAGGATGTGTGATACTGATCATACTCCGACATATAACGGATGCAAATACTGCATGTCAGAGTATCATACGTTTGATTTTACGAAAATCTTCAGGTAGAACTGAACATTGTACGAGCATCTTAACGCTCACATCGATTCATTAGCCTTGGATCATCGCCGAGGTGCGGCTGAAATTGTTGAAGACGCAGCACTGTTGTTTCGAGATATTGCCCGCTGTGGTGAGAAAAAACACCGAAATTGTACGCAATTATTTAACAGAGCTGTGCGTCGTCTTGCAGAGGGGCAACCCTCAATGGCACCTGTGCTAAATCTGCTGAATCGGGTGTGTATCTTCAGAGAGGAATCCGGGGATAACTGGGTTGAGTTCAAGGTTCGATTACAAAGATTAGTATCGGACTGGAACACCCGAACCACCCAAATGGTGAATTATGTTCAAGATCTCCCTCGAGAGGGTGAGACTTTACTAACATATTCAAACAGCTCAACTGTTGCGCGAATGTTAATAGCCTGTAACGAGCGTTTTGGCTGGCCCAGGCGTGTTCTGTGCGGTGAGGGAAGACCTCGACAGGAAGGTGTCGTAATGGCAAAACGGTTGAAATCTGCCGGAATTAGTGTTTTAGTTTATACCGATGCTGCCCTAATGTCGCAGGTAGCAGCCGTCGACATGGTCTGGATAGGTGGTGACTGCTTAAGTCGAGAGGGGCTTGTGAATAAGGTGGGCAGCAGTGCTCTTTCCCTGCTGGCAATGATTCACAACGTTCCCTTTATTTCACTAATGACAACAGATAAACTGATTACCCCTGATATGCTTATGTTCTTTAGGTTGTTATCTCAGAATCCGCGCGAGATAATCCCAGATGACCTCGTTGAACTGGATGTTGTAAATGAGTATTATGAGACTATTCCATTAGAACTGATAACGAACATCTTTACAGAGGAAGGTTTATTCTTACCGAAAGAGCTAGTTAGCACTATAGCTTACGGACCAATTAGTTCTCTTTTCGAGGAACTCGCAGAAGGATAAGGAGTGAAAGTTCTATATGTAAGTCCTGAGCACGTTTCCGGAGGATTTGGACTCTTTGCTCAGGGACATAGGGATCTGGGAACTGAGTGCAGATACATAACATTCTTTCAAAGCGAGTATGGATTTGAAGAGGACTTGTGTTTTGATTTGAGATTAATGCCAAATCAAAAACTGGTTGCTGGATTTCGACGGTTGCTCAATAAACTCCATTCTGAGGAAGACATCGTAGACCTGCCAGGAAATCCACCATTCTGGAAACCTCTGTCGCCAATTGTTCGGCAATTCTACAATCTGAGAGATTCCCTTAACAGACCACTAATTGAGCGTTCAATAAAAAAATGGAAACTTGAAGATTTTGATATTTATCACTTCGAGCAGGGGATAGATCCATACAGAGATGGCAGGTGGATAAAGAGGCTTGCTACAAAAGGAAAAGGAGTTGTTTGTTTCTACCACGGGAGCGATCTCAGAAATCGTGGAGTTTTAAAAGAAGTTCATGAGCGTTCAATATTGAACTTGACATCTGAAATCGATATCCTATACAGAATGGAGGGGATGAAATACCTTTACCTACCAATTGACACAGAAAAGGTTATACCCAAACCACGCCCGAAAGATAACCGTATTAGGATTTCGCACGCTGCACGGAACCGCAAGTTTAAGGGCAGTGACCATATCGAATTAGTTGTAAGGCGATTAATGAGGAAGTACCCAATTGACTGGGTAATGATAGAAAATGTAGATCATGAAAAGGCGCTATCTATGAAATCTGGATCTGATATTTTCATTGATCAAATTACCGATGCCGGTGGCTGGGGGTACGGCGCAAGTTCGGTTGAATCTCTTGCAATGGGCATTGCAACAATTACTCGAATTAACCGTGGTGTCTCTGATTTCCTGGGTGACCATCCATTCATTTCTGCCACTCCAGATAGTCTGGAATCTCAATTAATTGGACTTATCGAGGATTCTAGCCTCAGGGATCATCATGCGAAAACCGGTAGAGAATGGGTGATACAGAGGCATGGGCTTCCAAATGTGATGAAAACTCTGTATGGCTATTATCGAGAGGTTGGTTTAGCATGAAAATAGCCTATCTTCTTCCAAATCTTCATATTACCGGAGGAGCTCGATCAGCAGTTGAACTTGGTGGAAGAATGATGAAAAGAGGGCATGAGTTTAATATATTAATACCATCGGGACGCAAAAAGCTAAACGTTGCCGAAGGGATAAATGTCATAGAATGTGGATGGAAGGTGAGCAGCCCGTTGCTTGCTGTACCAACCGGATTGCTGGGAATGCTGCAGAAAATGCCACCCGCTGATATTGTGATTGGATCAATGCCGACTCATTCTCTGACAGCCAAATTTATCGGGAATCGAATGGGCATTCCAGCAGTGAACTATGTATTGGGAAATGATGTTCATTTTTTTGATGATAACAATTTTCTAAAATCATCATTTCTTGTTTATCTATATAAACTGATTGCCAAATTTGCCATTAAAAGCAAGTACATGATAACCAATTCTCATCAAACTGCGGTTTGGTTAGTGAGTGAAGGTGGAAACCGACCATGTGCCATTGTCAACAGCGGTTATAATCCCGAATTATTTTTCCCATCATCAGATAAAAGGCTGGATAGACAGGCAATGCGTCTAATCACTATTGGAAAGAAGCAGCCTGCGAAGGGTTTTCCAGACCTGATTGATGCTCTAAACATGGTAGATCAGAAAGAGTGCCAATTCACCCTGGTAGTGGTTTCTCAGGACAATCTGGATATGTCTTCAGCAAAATTCAATTTCCAAATAGAGAAGCCTCAATCAGATGTGGAGCTTGCTAACCTCTACAGGTCTGGTGATATCTATATCAATAGTTCTTGGTCTGAAGGATTTGGTCTGCCTTCTCTCGAGGCTCAGGCTTGCGGATTAGCTATTGTTTCCACAAATTGTGGGGGTGTGAGAGAATTTCTGAAAGATGGAGAAAATTCTCTAATCGTTCCGCCAAGAGAACCATTGTCATTGTGCCGGGCTATTGAACGTTTGATTAAGGACAATAAACAGAGAAGCAGTTTAATCGAGGCTGGATTAAAAAGTTGTCAGAAATTTACTTGGGAAGTTGTTTCAGCAAAGTTTGAAACGATACTCAAGGAAATAAAAGCAGATTTTACAGATGTGTAAAAAGATCATATCTGTAATAATTCCAACTCACAAGTCGCTGAGCTTTTTAAAGAGAACAATCCTGTGTCTTGAAAAACAAAAGCCAGATACTTTTTTCTTTGAGTCAATAGTTGTAGATGATGGATCAAATGACAAAACTGAAGTATGGCTTCGAAGATATCAGGGTTCTCTTGATCTAAAAAGTATTATATTTCCGAAAAACAAAGGAAGATCAGCAGCTCGAAACGCGGGAGTCAAGATATCGACATGTTCTTTACTTCTATTTCTCGATGGAGATATGGAATTTGATGAGTATTTTGTTTTGAATCACGCGAAATCACATTATAATGATAATCATGTAACTATCGGCAGAGTCAAGTATGACCTGATTTCCAGCTGTAGAGGGTATGCGAAATACCTTACAGGTCGTGGTGTGATGAAGCTTGATTCTCGGGAGATAATTCCGGGGAGGTACTTCCTTAGCGGAAACTCCTCATTGTCACGAGACCTATTTGATTCCGTTGGTGGCTTTGATGTGGGATTGAAAAGTTATGGTGAGGATATAGATTTTGGGGTCAGATTAGAATCTGAAGGTGCACAATTTCAATTCAACTCAGAATTGACTGTACAGCATCTTCATATTCGTTCACTGGATACGCTTTTTAAATTGTCGCGTGAATATGGGAGAGTCACAATCCCTGAATTGGTGGAAAGATATCCAGAGTTAAGAAAAGAACTCAAGCTTGATTGGGTTCAAAAATCTGGGATTACCGGGATTATCAGAAGGTTGTTATTAAGGAGACCATTTTATTACATTGCGATTGTCATTGTCAGAGTTCTTAATGAATTTCGGGCTCCTGGTCTGCTGTACAGTTATCTGATTTTTCGCAATTATTATTACGGTTATTTAGAACATACAAAAGAAGAAGCAAACACATAATATGGCAACAATTTTAGATGGAAAAATTCTGTCTCAGAAAATCAGGGATGACCTGAAAAAGAGATTGGAAACACAAAAGGCAGAAGGGAAACCAACTCCCTTTCTAACGGCTATGCAAGTCGGTGAATATCTGCCATCAACAGTTTACATTCGCGCTAAGGAACGTGCATGCGCAGAGATCGGTTTTGGATTCAAGCACTATAAGTTGCCCGAATCGACTACAATGGAAGACCTAAAAGCCGCCGTTACCGAAGTAAACGATGATCCGGGGGTTCACGGCTTGCTTGTTCAAAGTCCTTTACCATCCCATTTGGATGAGATACAGGTTCAACGTTTGGTATCACCACTAAAAGATGTTGACTGTTTCCATCCGGAGAATGTTGGCCTCCTCTACATCGGAGAACCAAGGTTTCAGCCCTGCACAGCCGCTGCCGTAATAGAGATGCTGTTGCATTATGGATATAATCCAGCGGGTAAGAATGTTGCAATTGTCGGACGTTCCATTCTCGTTGGCAGACCACTTGCTGTGATAATGGGCTTAAAAGGACGTGGCGGAAATGCGACTGTAACATTGTGTCACTCCAGAACCAGAGACTTGCCTGATGTAATCAGGAAAGCAGATATTATCATTCCTGCTATTGGTCAGGCGGAGTTTATTCGCGGTGATTGGGTGAAAAAGGGAGCAGTAGTTGTTGATGTTGGGATAAATCGGCTTGCAGATTCAACCAAAAAACGTGGATACAGGTTGGTTGGTGACGTTGCATTTGCAGAGGTTGAACCCAAAGCTGAGGCAATAGCACCCGTTCCGGGTGGTGTTGGACCGATGACTGTAGCTATCTTATGCCGGAATTTGATGCATGCTGCCGGTCTTGATGCTGGATTCTAATAGAGATTTCAAGATTTTATTGCAATTTCGTTTGTTTTAGGATATATTATTAGATTCTAAACAATTTACAATCGATTTTCGATCAATCGAATTTCGATCAATCGAATTATGAGGGTCATTCATGGGCTCAAAACGTCAATTGAGTTGTTTCGTGACTTTTTCTCTTTGCTTACTTCTGGCTGGTTGTGCAGGAGTAGGGGAGATGGGCAAGTCAGGCGATGCTGCTGATCAAAATGTTCTCGGGACAACAGGGAATTCTATCAGAGGGACAGTTGTAAGTGTTCCTGAACCAGCAGAGCAACTTACAAGTGGACTTGCTGAAAATGGTAATGGCAATTTCCATCCAGATGGTAGCCGGATTATCTTTCAATCCAACAGGGACGGAAAATGGCAGATTTATGAACTAAATCTCACGGATATGTCTGAATTGAGGTTACATGAATCTGATTTCATTGAAGAAAATCCAGTTTGGACATCCGATGGCAATTCCATTTTGTTTGTATCTTCTCCGGAAGGCGATGATGAGTGGAACAGAGATATCATGATGTTCACGCCTGAATTAACTGATCTAAAATCAGTTACCAATTCTCCCGGTGATGATTGGTATCCTGTTATTATGAATCAAGATTATTTTGTTTTCCTGTCCGAACGAGATTCTAATGTTGATTTACCAGTACACGTCAGAGCAAATTCAGTTTATCTTGCAAACCTGAATGGTGGTACACCAACATTTTTATCCGGTACTTCTGACGATTTTAAAGCACCTACAGTCATTAATGATGAAAACATTCTGGTGCTCAACAAATACGACCAAATTGTTCTTTATGACCTTACTACCCGCATCTCACAAGCGGTTTCCCCGGCGGAAATTGTTTGCGGATCTTCGGATTTTAGCAATGAAAAAAGCTGGATTGTGTTTACGGGGTCAAATGAAACCGGTGACCTGTTATATATTCTGGATACAAAAGAAGGTGTTTACCAGGAAATTAATACAGGTTTTGTGAACCTCAATAATCCACGTTTTTCTCCAGACAGTAAGTGGTTATTATTTGGTGCAGAAGTAGATGGGCATTTTCAACTTTTCCGTTTGAGTATTGCCTCATTGTAAGAATGGTGTGAAAATCATCGGACTTGCTTGAAAGTTCAGGTTTTTATAATTATATTTTTTGCTATTTGATTTTGCGTTTTGTTTAACGCAACATAGAGTTCTGCAATCTTTTGATGCGTTTAATTGTTCTGTAAATGATTTTACGCTCTGGCTTTAATGTACATACTTTTGCTGATACTGGTAGCCCTTTGCTGCTACGGTGCATGGGAATTCCGTGGCCACCAGGTGCGGCTAAAACGCATTCCAGTTCGAATTCACGTAAATGGTTCCCGAGGTAAATCTTCGGTTACCAGATTAATTGCTGCGGGTCTTCGGGCCGGAGGAAAGCGAGCTGTCGCTAAAACTACCGGCACCCTCCCTCGCATTATCGACCCACTCGGTCGAGAAATATCCATCAAGCGTAACCAACCTGCCAACATAATTGAACAGACGAAAATTCTCAGGTATATTGACAAGATGTTCAAGCCTGAAATTCTTGTCATTGAATGTATGGCTGTACTTCCTGAGTATCAATGGTTTTGCGAGAACAAGATCGTCCAATCTCAGATTGGCGTGATTACCAATGCTCGTCTTGATCATACAAATGAAATGGGAAAATTCCGAGAGCAGATTGCACGTTCTCTTTCAAATACTGTCCCCGAAAAAGGAGTGCTCTATACTTCAGAGAAAACCAATTTGAAAGTACTTAAGGACATCGGAAAATCAAAGGGCACTGAAGTCACTCGGTATGGTGGTCAGGGGATTACGCGTGAGGAGCTTAACAGGTTCAGTTATATTGAACATCCTGCGAACATTGGATTATCGTTGGCAGTTTGTGAGAAAGTTGGAGTTGATAGAAATACCGCACTTGAAGGCATGTATCAGGCTACACCAGATGCTGGAGCCCTACGAATAGCCATGTGCCAGGAAGGATCAAAGGAAATATTGTTTGCCAACGCTATGGCAGCTAATGATCCCGAATCCTCACTTGCAATATTTAACGAGATTCAAGAGAGGTTTAATCCTCTTGGGAAAGTTATTTTACTATTGCATTCAAGATCGGACAGGCAGGACAGGAGTTTGCAGCTGATCGAGATGGCTGCACAGCACATAGAATTCGATTATTTGATGTTGACCGGTCAGAGCCTCAAAAGATTTATGGGTATCGTTTCCAAATTCAAAATCCCAAAATCTAAGACTATAGGATTAGGGAACGTAAAACCAGATAAAGTCTACAGCGAAGCTTTTAAGCTCGTTGAAGACAGAGGTACTATACTGGGAATTGGTAATGTTGGTGCGGGAGGACTTGATATCGCCCGTTATTTTTACAAAAACAGGAGATTATAGCCTTGATCGAGATTGCGGTTGGGCTTGGAGTCGCTTTCAGCCTTGTGTTCCATGAGACCTTTGGGTTAGCGGCAGGTGGTATTGTAGTGCCTGGTTATATTGCACTTAACTTCCACAATCCAGAGAAGCTCATCGGTACCCTTATTGTTGCACTGGTAGTTTGGGCTTGTATTCGAATCATCAGCCAGTTTGTATTTGTTTATGGCAGACGTAGAATGGTGATTGCAGTACTGCTCGGATTTGTATTTGGCTATCTTTCCAGACAAGTATTCAATTTCGGAATATTTGATCTTCGCCTCGAGGCGATTGGATTCATTATTCCTGGGTTAATAGCAAACTGGATGGAACGACAAGGAGTATATAAAACCATAACCACAGTGTTAATGGGTGGTGCGATGGTACGTTTAGCGGTAATCGTTGTCACAGGTGGGAAGCTCATTCAAAATGTATAGACCAACGTTTCAATCAAAACTGTGGCTCGGGTTGGTGTCTGCGCTATTTTTAGTTCTTTTTTATTGGGCTGAAAATAGTCGTGTGAATGTCAGACCTGATGATTATGATGCGAAAATTGATGCATCTCGCATTATGGAAAAATCATTGCAGGTATTGGTGGACTTTCGCCTTCCCGGTGGTGTGCAGAGTAGCGGAGACAATGTAAAAGATCCGCTATCTTATACCATGTTGGGTGAGAAAGATAGCCCAATTACCACGGATGAAGGCCGGATCGAAGATAAAGTAACTGTTCTCAATCCCAATTTTGCTGCCGTTGTTGTGGATTTACTCTCGCAATCTGGTGTGAAGGAAGGAGATACAATTGCCATTGCACTAACCGGTTCAATGCCAGGGGCCAATTTGGCAGCATTCTCCGCTGCTAAAGCACTGGGATTGCATCCTGTCATCATTACTTCTGTCGGGTCATCGTGGTGGGGAGCAAACGCTCCTGATTTTACATGGCTGGATATGGAGCGGGTTCTCTATGATGCTGAAATATTTGCTTTCCGCTCGATAGGTGCATCTGCAGGTGGAGGGGATGATCAAGGTGGATTAAGACTTTCGGATATTGGTCAACAATTAATTGTTGATGCTATTTCACGCAACGATTTGACTTATATTCATGAGGGGAGTCTGTCTTCAAATATCAAAGGTAGAACGGACCTTTACTCTCGACAGACTGATCTCACAAATTATAAGGCTTATCTTAATTTGGGTGGTGGAATCGCCTCAATTGGACATCGTGCAAATAGTGATTTAATTCCGAATGGGTACAGCAAAAGACTTCCACAGAAGAATTATCCGAACAGAGGAGTAATTCATTATTTTGCTGAGAATTCGGTCCCAATTATCCAGATAAATAATATTCCGGATATTGCTAAGGAATATAAATTGCAGATCGGACAATTACCTCTTCCAAAATCGGGAGTTGGACTGGTTTTTGAGCATGAGCGATATAATTTGACAATTGCATCCATCGCTTTGGGCTTAATGTTACTTGTTCTCATTGTCATGAAATATTTTGATTTGAAGAAATATAAATGGCAAGAGGAGAAAAACGACATGGATACGGTGGTTTAATTTGGACTTCATATAGTGAACTCTTCGACATACAAAGCACTTTCTTCAGTATTTGTATTCTTGCTGATCTTCGGTTTTATTGGTGACGTTGCTGCAGAGGGGTGGGATCTTGTTGATCCAACTGTAGGTAAACTTTCCAAATTAAAAATTTCTGGAAAAACACGTCAATATTTTGAGATATCCCCTACAGACACAACCGTAATTGAGGTTACTGGTCCAACAACTTTGAAAATTCTGACGCG
Source organism: Calditrichota bacterium (assembly GCA_018644935.1). Taxonomy (GTDB): domain Bacteria; phylum Electryoneota; class AABM5-125-24; order Hatepunaeales; family Hatepunaeaceae; genus JABGPL01. Next base: position 15,880 of record JABGPL010000013.1, read on the forward strand.
AGCAGTTCTTTCCAAGAAGAAACGAGATGTCCTTTATGGGTTAATTGTCTATCGTGATTTTAAAATTCGCAATTTTGTCGGCAGAGGGTCAAGTCTTGATAAATCGGCCTCCTACCCTAAGAAATCAAAACGACGGATTTCAGAATCTCGATCTATTGAGTTTGAGGTTCCCAGCGGTACTCATGTTTATCAAATTATTCGACCCAAAGGTTCGAAAAATACTGTCTATGCCAGATTCCTAGTTCCTGAGGCGAATAAAAAAGATATAAATTACATCGCTTTCCTTCCGCGAATTTTTACAGAAGAGGTGATGCTTGAGATTCGCGAACAAGAATATATCTATTATAGATCTTCGACAGGCAAACCAATTGAGATTGATGTAATAGGTCCGACACGGATTCGGGGACTCGCAAGGCTTGAATTCGACCATTCTATTCGTGGAGATCAACCATATCGAGTTCAGATCAGTGAGAATGGCAAAATTATTACAACGATTCCCATCACAGCAAAAATTTCAGGTACAGCAACCTATAGGGACCCGGGTGATAAAGTACCTGCTCGAGGTGAAAACTTCTACATAGATGTTCCTGCAGGATCACACAAAATTGAAGTCTCCACGCCAGATCCGGGTGTTTCTGTGCTTTTTAGATTTTACATACCTCAAAAGGATTTAGGAAATTCGACAACTCCGAAAAGCTCATCTCACGCTGGGCGGTTCGGTTTCGATAATAAATCTTAGAGTTTCTAAAATGAAAAGTAAACTGCTCTACTTAACTCTGATTTTGATTTTACTTAACACGGCATCTTTTGGTGAAGTGTTCAAGGGTGGTTCGTTTTCGCTATCCGGTACTTACAAGTTTTCTTATGACGATAATGTCTTAAGGTACTCAAAGCGTGATTATGACAATGCACGTAATGGGACAGAATCGACACCATCACCCACTGAAACACTTGACGACATCAGGTCAGATTTCAAGCTAAGTGCCACCTATCGGTTCAAGATTCTAAACCGGAGTGGTAGATTTGGAGCATCTGGTAATTTTGGTCATTACCTTTTCAATTCATTCAAAAACTTTGGCTGGGCAAGTATTTACTATAAGCAGAAACTTGTAGATAAAATAAATATTCAGGTCAGTCATTTCTACGAACCATATTATTTTCTGAGAGACTATCTGGATGTTCAGACAAATTCCAGAGAACATTGTGATTTTGCAATGACAAAGTCGGTTGGAAAGCTGTATTATCGTCCGATAAAGATGTTTGAAATAGCACCTTATTATGAATTTAAAAGGTACAGCTACAATGAGTATTTCACTGAATATGATGGTGATAGGATAGGGATTGGAGTTGAGGGGATTTTCAGAAAAGGACCGTGGCGGGTAGCATTGGATTATTCTTTCGGAACATACGATAATCTTGGTTTTGATTCTGAGTCGCTTTTTCCTTCCGGTGTTGATACTGAGGATAGCGAAACTGGTGATGGTGATTACGAAGAGGATTCCTATAACTTTTCAATATTTTACTCCTTAAAGATCCTCGATTTAAAATCGCGAATCAAAGTCGAAGAGACAATTAATGATCGATACTATATGACGGAAAGATTACCTGCGGATGATCCAATTCACCACGGACGTAACGATCTGGTTTTCACATCCAAAGTTAGTATGGAAATGAAATTGTCTAAGAGACTTGAAATAGAGATAGGGACAACTATTTATAAAAGGGATAGTGAAGGATCGTCTCCCCTCATACCAAAAGTTAAGAACTACTCCAGAAAGGTTGCTTGGTTAGAATTTAGCTACGATTTAATTTGACCTCCCATCTAACAGCATCGCAATGTTGACAACTGATGTTTAATCTGAGTATCTTTAAGGCTACGATGATAACTTGGGCCTGTAGCTCAGTTGGTTAGAGCGACGGACTCATAATCCGTTGGTCCTAGGTTCGAGTCCTAGTGGGCCCACCATATAGAGCCGGAGTTTAAGATTAAAGATATTCAGGTGCGTATGCTTCTTTACATAGGAAAGAAAAGCAGTTATAAGAGCGTCGCATTCTGCCTAAAATCAAATTAGTACTTGATCATTAAAACAGATGCCCGGCGTTCGCCGCGCATCGTTTTTTTTGTCGGTAATTAACCGAATGTCAGGAGGTTGCAGATTGATCGAGGAATTATCCATTTTGATAAGGTTGCAAGAAATCGACAACCAGCAAATGGAGATCGATGAAGAGAAGGGAGATTTACCGGAGCAGATTGAAAAGCTTCGAATTGAGATTGCCGGATCTAAAACAGTTATATCTGAAATAGAGCAGAGACATCTTAATAATCTTGAGGATAAGAAGCGATTAAAAGCTGAGTTAATTACTGCAAAAGGGCGTCTTGACAGAGCTCAGGCTATTATTTTTGAAGTGAAGACTACTCGCGAATATGATGCAATATCCTCTGAAATTGAACAAGCAAAAAGTTCAATCATTGATCTTGAAAGAGAACTCATCAGCAATAATTCTTTAATTGAAAAATCGGATTCCAATCTCAATGAGGAGATTGCAAAGTTGCAGGAGATGGAAACCGAATTCAAGGATCGAAGCACGGAGATGGATTCCAGGTTAGATTGCAGTCGTGAAGAAGAATTAGCACTGAAAGAAGAACGAAATAAATGTCTTAAGAAGCTAAAAAGACCTGTAGTTGATCATTATGAGAGAATTCGAAAAATACGCAATGGCATTGGAGTGTCATATATGTCGATTGATGCTTGCAGTTATTGTTATTCTGTAATGCCTCCTCAGCGGCAGGCTGAAGTTCGAAAGATGGCTGATATGATCATATGTGAAGTTTGTGGTTGCATTCTCGTTACTGAAAAGGATGCACCAAATCTGGCATTTCCCCTATAATTGTCTTTTGTTTTCGCGGTAGGCAGTTTTCTTGATTTTTTTAGTTTGATGTGTTTAGTTTAATGAGTGAGTTGTAATAACTGACTCAGAGTCGATTTATTTTACAATAAATCGAGATGATAGCTGATATAAATGATTTTATGTGGATTGATCAGATAGAGAATGTGATGTTTTTCACGGAGTTTCATTGAGGAGTCAATCGAGTGGTCGCGTCAGTCTATTGACTGATGAGGAAAGTCCGAACTCCAAAGGACAGGGTGCTCGCTAACAGCGAGGCGTTGGAAGGCGATGGCAAGCGCCACAGAAAACATACCACCTCGGGTTTCTCGAGGAAAGGGTGAGAAAGTGAGGTAAGAGCTCACTGGCATTCACTGTGAAGTGGATGATCGGCAAGCCCCACCCGGAGCAAGACCAAGCAATCGGGACTCAATTTTGAGGGAAGCTGTCCGTTTCCTTTGACCGATGGGTAGGTTGCAGAGCAGCAATGTCTGCCGTAGATAGATGATCACATAGAACAGAATTCGGCTTACGGATTGACTCCTTGAATTTTCTAAGTTGCTCTTTTAACTTTGATTTTCGTTAATAAATACATAAATGTGGTAATGGAATCAAAATGGGAGTTTTATAGCCCGTTAAATGCCACTGTTATCGGCAAGATGTCCGAACAGCTTGAGATTCCCAAACCGGTAGCTCGTGTTCTTTACAATCGTGGTATCATTGAAACAGAAGATGTACGTCATTTCCTAAGACCGAAAATGGAACATCTTCATGATCCATTCCTGATGAACGGAATGGATAAGGCTGTAGATCGATTGATCATTGCTCTCCGTGAGCATGAGCAAATATTGATTTATGGTGATTACGATGTTGATGGTATCACATCCACTGCGATGATGTATCTCTTCCTGAAGGATTTAGGGGGTCAGGTCTCGTTTTATATTCCTGATCGCGCCACGGAAGGCTATGGCATCTCAAGAGGTGGAATAGAGGAAGCTCGAGGTCACAATTGTTCCCTGATTATATCAGTGGATTGCGGTATCACTTCTGTAAAGGAAGTTGAAATTGCACGTGAACTCGGGATTGACTTGATTGTATCTGATCATCACGAACCTGGTGAGAGTCTACCAGATGCTGTTGCGGTAATAGACCCTAAGCGATCTGATTGTGCATATCCGTTCAAAGATTTGGCCGGAGTTGGCGTCGCTTTTAAATTAGCGCAAGGCTTAATCCAAAAGTTGAATTTAGACTCCGCTTATGCAGAGAAGTACTTGGATTTAGTCGCTATTGGGAGTGCTGCCGATATTGTTCCCCTAATTGGGGAAAATAGAGTTTTTACAAAATTGGGGTTGCAAAAACTTAACAGTAATGGCCTTGACGGTGTTACAACATTGCTTGAGACGGCTGGTTTTAAAACCGGGAAAATAGATGTCGGTCAGATAATCTATGGGCTTGCTCCGCGGATCAATGCGGTTGGGAGACTGGGTAGAGCTTCACCCGCTGTGGAATTGCTTGTAACGAGAAATCACAGCAGAGCACGTTCAATTGCCCTGCAATTAGAGGAAGAAAACCGACGTCGCAAGGAAATAGATTCTGCAACCCTCATAGAAGCATTATCTAAAATCGATTCAGTTTTTCACCCTGATCGTGATTCAGTAATCGTTCTTGATGGGGAGCAATGGCATCCTGGTGTTATCGGGATTGTTGCCTCACGCATAATTGAACGATATTATCGACCAACGGTAATGATATCAGTCGATAAGGGTGTGGGAAAGGGCTCAGCACGAAGCGTACCTAATTTTGACTTGCATTCAGCTCTGAAATCTTGCGCTGATTTGTTTATACAGTTTGGTGGGCATAAATATGCCGCGGGTTTGACAATTCCTGCCGAGAATATCCCAGAGTTCAGGAGGAGGTTTAATAAAATTGCTTCCGAAATGTTAACTCCAACAGATCTGATACGAAAAGTAAACATTGATGATGAAATTGAATTGGATATGATTACTTATGAACTACTTAGGATGCTTAACATGCTCGCTCCTTTCGGTCCTCACAACAGACATCCACAGTTTGTTTCGTACAACCTTTCCGTGGTCGGCACTCCTCGCATTGTAGGGAACAATCATTTGAAATTCAAAGTATCCCAAAATGGTGCTGTTATTGAGGCTATCGCATTTAATCGTGGTGAGGACATAAAAAGGCTGCAAACTAACAGAATTGTGGACCTCATTTATACGATTGAAGAAAACACCTGGATGGACAGATCAAATTTGCAACTCAAAATTGTTGATTTGCGTTGATCATTTAGTTTGACAAAATTTTATTTAATACATTTACCAAACGGAGACTGATCTATGCAAGACGTAGGAATAGTCGGATATGGTGCCTACATACCTCGCTACAGAATCAAGGTTGAATCAATAGCTAGTGTATGGGGTAACGATCCCGAAAACTACAAGCGTGGTCTTCAGTTAAGAGAGAAGTCAGTTCCTGGACATGATCAGGACACAATTACTTTATCAGTAGAAGCTGCAAGATACGCATTAAAACGCGCTGGGGTTAATCCGGAGCGACTTGGTTGTGTGTATGTGGGATCAGAATCTCACCCATATGCAGTTAAGCCTACGGGTACTATCTTATCTGAAGCTATCGGCGCGACACCCGAATGCCACACGGCGGATTTTGAATTCGCCTGCAAGGCTGGTACGGAAGCGATGTACGTGTGCTATGCACAGGTAAAAGCTGGCTTGGTCGAAATAGGACTTGGAATAGGAGCAGATACATCTCAGGGTGCTCCCGGAGATGCTCTTGAATATTCAGCTTCTGCCGGTGCTGCTGCCTACATTTTCGGTACAGAAAATATCCTTGCTCGAGTCGATGAAACTTATGCGTATATGACTGATACTCCCGATTTCTGGAGACGTGAACATCAGCACTATCCACAACACGCAGGTCGATTCACAGGTGATCCCGCATACTTCAAGCACACGCTTGGTGCTGCAAAAGGCATTATGAAAAAAACAGGCATGACTCCTGAAGATTTCGATTATGCTGTTTTCCATCAGCCCAACGGAAAGTTCCCGATGGCTGCAGGTAAAAAACTTGGTTTCCCAAGGGAAAAGATTGAGACCGGTTGGTTGGTACCCTGGCTTGGTAACACATATTCAGGCGCATCTCCGCTTGGTCTCTCCGCGGTTCTCGATGTTGCCGAACCTGGAAACAAGATATTGATGGTTTCGTTTGGCTCAGGTGCGGGTTCAGATGCATTTGTGTTTACTGTACAGGATCCAATTCTCAAAGTTCGAGACCTTGCTCCGAAAACCAGACCGCAACTTGACGAAAACAAGATTTACCTCGATTATGGCCGTTATGCAAAGTTCCGCGGTAAAATCCTGCGAAACTCGTAGCCAATTTAAGGAGAAAAAATGAGAGAAGTAGCAATAATTGGTGTCGGGCTGCATAATTGGGGTGAATTGTGGGATGATTCACTACGGGATATGTTTGTTACCGCTGCCACAAATGCAATTAATGATTCCGGTGTAGATCACATCGATTCGATGTACATTGGATGTATGTCCGGTGGTTTGTTTGCCGCTCAAGAGCATCTAGCATCACTATGCGCTGATTATCTTGGTGCAACGCCAATTCCGGCAACCCGCGTTGAAAGTGCATGTGCATCAGGTGGTGTCGCAATGCGTATGGGCTGGATGGAGGTAGCATCTGGCTTATCCGACATCGTATTGGTCAGTGGTGTTGAAAAAATGACCGATATTACCGGTGATGAGGCAACATTCGCCCTGTCAACTGCAGCTGACACCGAATATGAAGGATACCAGGGAGTTACATTCCCCGGTTTGTATGCAATGATGGCTCGCGCTCATATGGCAAAATATGGAACAACGATTGAACAGCTTTCTCAAGTCTCAGTCAAAAACCATGCAAACGGCGCTCTAAACCCACATGCACAGTATCCTTTCGCGGTAACCCTTGAAACTGTGATGAATTCAACTCCCGTAGCAGATCCACTTCGACTGCTGCATTGTTCACCAATCACAGATGGCGCGGCTGCAGTTATTCTTGCACCCGTTGAACTCGCAAAGACAAAGTATAAAAACCATCCAATGGTTGTCATTAAAGGTTCCGGTCATGCAACAGACACCATAGCACTCCATTCCAGAGATGACTTCACAGTCATTAAAGCTGCTGAAATTGCCGGAAAGAAAGCCTACGAAATGGCAGGTAAAAAACCTGAAGATATCGACATGGCAGAAGTTCATGACTGTTTCTCAATTGCTGAGGTTATGGCAACTGAAGCACTAGGATTCTTTGAACCTGGACAGGGTGGTCCCGCTGCATTACGCGGTGACACTGCTCTTGATGGCTCCATGCCTATCAATACTTCCGGTGGACTGAAGTCAAAGGGTCACCCTGTTGGTGCAACTGGTGTTGCACAGGTAATAGAATTAACATCACAGCTTCGTGGAGATGCTGGTAAACGTCAATTGAAAGATCCTAAAGTCGGTTTAGCCCAGAATATGGGTGGAAGCGGTGGAAGTTCAGTTGTACACATTTTGGAGAAGCGATAATGAAGATCAGATCGCCACGTTATCATCGTGAAGTTGCTCAACGCTATCGTCTTGAAGCCGCACAGACGGAATCAGGAAAAATATTTTTCCCACCTCGGGTTGCATATCCCGGCGGTGAAACTGCAAAACCTGTTGTGTTAAAGGACACTGGTAAAGTTCTGACCTTTACTGTCATACACACACCTCCTGCGGAATATTCCGATCTTTCACCATACGGTCTTGGTATAATTGAGACTGATTGTGGAGCTCGATTATTAGCTCAAATCGTCGATTGCGATGTTGAAAAAATCGAAATCGGGATGAGAGTAAAATTCGAATTCAGACGGATGCGTACTGAAGGGGATGAAGGACTTCTTTGTTATGGCTACAAGGTTGTTCCTGAATAATTGTTAATTCGTGTTTCAATACACGAATCTGGTAAACACAGCGAACTCAAAGCAAAACTAAAAAGCCCATTGAAACGTATACAGACCAAGATTGATACAAATTCCGACGAGTTTAAGTCTAACAGCGCGTCTATGAAATCCCTTGTAAAGGAGCTGCATAGCCGACTGGAAGAAGTCAAGAAGGGTGGACCCCCTCAACACGTCGAAAGGCATAAGAAGCGTGGAAAGCTCACGGCACGTGAGAGAATAGCGGGATTGCTCGACCCGGACTCTCCGTTTTTAGAGCTGAATCCATTAGCCGCTTATAATATCTACAAAAATGATGCTCCCTCTGCTGGAATCATTACCGGTGTTGGAGTAGTGCATGGTCGTGAGGTTCTGGTTATTTCAAACGATGCGACTGTCAAGGGAGGTACATACTATCCCTTAACAATCGCTAAACACATCCGAGCTCAGGAAGTCGCGATGGACAATAACCTGCCTTGTGTTTACCTTGTAGATTCTGGCGGAGTGTTCCTGCCATTGCAGGATGGTGTATTTCCTGATAAGGAACACTTCGGCAGAATCTTTTATAATCAGGCTCTTCTCTCGGCTAAAGGAATTCCACAGCTTTCATCTGTGATGGGTTCCTGTACTGCTGGTGGTGCGTATGTACCGGCAATGTCTGATGAAACTGTAATTGTTCGGAAACAGGGGACAATTTTTATCGGTGGTCCGCCTCTCGTTAAAGCTGCCACTGGTGCAGAGGTGACCGCTGAGGAGTTGGGTGGTGCAGATGTCCATTGCCGTATTTCGGGTGTGAGTGATTATTATGCAGAAAACGACGAGCATGCTCTGAAAATATTGCGTGACATAATCGAAAACCTGAATCGAGCCCCTAAGTTTGAAATCGCCCGGGAAGCACCTGAAGAACCATATTATGATCCGAAGGAATTATACGGTATTATCCCTACGGATACTCGTAAGCAATACGATATAAGGGAAATCATTGCTCGACTCGTAGATGGGAGTCGATTCAGCGAGTTCAAGGAACTACATGCGACTACGCTCGTGACAGGTTTCGCCAAGATCATGGGTTACCCAATCGGAATTGTTGCTAACAACGGTGTTCTGTTTGGTGAATCCGCACGCAAGGGTGCACATTTTGTTGAGCTCTGTTCAATGCGAAAAATCCCATTATTGTTTTTACAAAATATAACGGGATTCATTGTTGGCAGGGAATATGAGCAGGGTGGAATTGCCCGTGATGGAGCAAAAATGGTTCATGCCGTTGCAAATGCGCAAGTACCGCGTTTCACTATAGTTGTTGGTGGATCGCACGGTGCTGGAAACTATGCAATGTGTGGTCGGGGATACCTGCCGCGTATGCTCTGGATGTGGCCGAATTCAAAGATATCAGTTATGGGTGGTGAGCAAGCCGCAAATGTTCTGCTTCAGGTGAAGATGGAACAGATGAAGAAGAAGGGTTTGCCAGAAATGAGTCCTGAAGAACAAGCTGAAGTCAAACGCCCGATTCTCGAAAAGTACGAAACCGAGGGCAGTCCATATTATGCGACAGCCAGATTGTGGGATGATGGCATAATCGATCCTCTAGATACCAGAACGGCACTGGGACTTGCAATTGCAGCATCTTTGAACCAGCCAATTCCCGATTATAAGATGGGCATTTTCAGAATGTAAATTCCTCCCCGGGATTTGCTAATGCAGAGTAACTCGAAATAGATTTGAATCAGTAATCGTAGATCGGATTCTTAATCCGACGAAAAGTTACTCTTTTCAGAATGGATTGTCGGAATAAGATTCCGACCTACATTTGAGTAATAAAAAAAGATATGATGCAGAACCATAAAGAAGAGTTTGAAACCACAACCCTGAAAATCTCCGACGGTGTAGCAACCGTTACAATGAACCGACCGGAGATCCGCAATGCATTTGATGAGCGGATGATAGCCGAGGTTCATAACTCGATAAAAGCTGTCAGCTCTGATAACTCTGTCAGAGTCGTAATCATTACCGGTGCTGGAACTGCATTTTCAGCGGGTGCTGATATATCCTGGATGAGAAGGATGGGGCAATCCGGTTTTGAAGAAAACTATCAGGATGCTCTGCTATTAGCTTATATGTTTGATTCGATAGCAAGGTGTCCCAAACCGACAATAGCTCGAGTCAATGGAGCAACTATCGGGGGTGGCTCCGGTTTAGCCGCTGCCTGCGATATCGCTATTGGGGATGAGAAAGCTTTTTTCAGTTTCAGTGAAGTCAAAATTGGTTTAGTCCCTGCCTGCATTGGACCGTATGTTATGCGAAAAGTCGGTCAAGCGAGATCCCGCGAGCTTTTCATTTCAGGTAGAAGGATTTACGCGGCTGAGGCGGAGAGATATGGGTTGCTGAATTTTGTCTCTGAAGAAAACAAACTTGATGATGATGTTGCTAAATTGACAGAGCGACTCATTAGTTCCGGACCTGAGGCGATTAAGGCTGCAAAAAACCTTGTTTCGGACGTGCCGGATCAGTCACGAGAAGAATTTATTGAATATACCGCACGCATGATTGCAGAGCTCAGGACAAGTCCTGAGGGAAGAGAAGGAACTACAGCTTTTTTGGAGAAGAGGAAACCAAACTGGGCTGATTAATAATCTTAACCTCGATCTATAAGTAAACATACATACAATCCCTTGGGAAACTACTTTAACAAGATTTTAATCGCCAATCGCGGCGAAATTGCCATCCGGATAAATCATGCCTGCCATGAAATGGGTATCCCGACTGTTGCCGTTTATTCGGAAGCGGATAAGAATGCCATGCATGTTCGTGAGGCAGACGAAGCATATTGCATCGGACCTGCTGCTCCTAATGAGAGTTATTTGAAGCAGGAAAACATCATTGATGTTGCTAAAAAATCCGGTTGCTGTGCTATTCACCCCGGATATGGATTTTTGGCTGAGAACGCTGGATTTGCAAAGAAAGTAGCTGAGGCTGGTTTGGTGTATATCGGACCATCACCAGAAGCGATCACACTTCTCGGAGACAAAGTTGCTTCGCGGCAGACCATGGAACAGGCTGGTGTGCCCGTTATTCCCGGTATTGATACGCCCGGTTTAAGCGATTCCGAAATGTCTATTGAAGCTGGTAAGATCGGATATCCCGTCCTCATTAAAGCCGCAGCAGGTGGCGGTGGAAAAGGGATGAGAGTTGTTCGGGCACCGCAAGATTTCCAATCCTCAATTGAAGCTGCTCGCAGAGAAGCGAACTCTGCCTTCGGAAATCCCACCGTTTTTCTCGAGAAATTTCTCGAGAGACCCCGTCACATTGAATTCCAGATTTTCAGCGATCACTTCGGGAACCACATCCATCTGTTTGAACGTGAATGTTCAATTCAGCGTCGACATCAAAAAATAATTGAGGAGACACCATCTCCTATTTTAGATGATGACCTTAGGATGCGGATGGGTGAGACTGCGGTAAAAGTTGCGAAAGCAGCGGAATATACGAATGCCGGAACAGTCGAGTTTTTACTTGATGATAAAGGAAATTATTATTTCCTTGAGGTTAATACTCGAATTCAAGTTGAGCATCCCGTTACAGAGGAAGTTCTTGGCGTAGATCTGGTTGTTGAGCAAATACGTGTAGCATCAGGGCATAAACTGTCATGGACTCAAGCTGATTTGAAACAACATGGGCATGCTATTGAAGTTCGTGTTTATGCTGAAGATGCCGCAGCAGGATTCCTGCCAGCAGCTGGCACAGCACATTTACTTGCTCCACCAAAGGGTCCAGGAATACGATTTGACAGTGGTCTGGAATCGGGCGATGAAGTCACAGTTTATTACGATCCAATAGTTGCAAAACTTGTTGCAAGTGGATCTAATAGAGAAGCCGCCATCAATAGATGCAGAGCTGCACTTGACGAAACAGCCATACTTGGCCTCACAACAAACGTCGATTTTCTGAAAGCAGTCCTGGATCAAAAGAAATTTATTGAAGGGGATACCCACATCGAATTTCTTTCTGAAGAAATGCCGGAATGGTCACCTGAGCCTCTTTCAGGAGAAGATCTTTCTCTTGCACTTGGTCTGGCTTCGATGCCAAAAGCGGCAAAAGAGGTGCAGGGAAATAGCAAGATTGGTATCCCGGAGCCCTGGGAAACACTTGGACATTGGGAGATTTGTGGAGGGCAGAACGTTGAAGACTAAATTCAAGGCAAACTCCGATGTTCATGAATTTGAAGCTGTCAGATCTGGTGACAAACTTACCATTTCGTTTGATGGAGTAACTTCAGAAGTGCTGATTCAGGCAAGAGCCAACCAGAGATTCACCATTAATCGGGATGGAAAGAACCTCAAAGGTTATGCTGTCAGAATAAAAGATCAAATATTTATCCACTTTCTTGGCAGGCATTTCAACTTCGAAGATATTACAAATCAAGAAGATGATATTGCTGGCGGTCATGGGATGATAGAAAATATCATAACTCCAATGCCTGGTTCAGTAATTAAGATTTATGTGGTGGAAGGACAGGCGGTAACGACCGGACAACCTATTGTAATTGTTGAAGCTATGAAGATGGAAAATGAGGTAAAAGCATCTGCTGACGCAGTTGTTTCAAAGGTAAATGTTGTTGAAGGACAACAGGTAGATTCCGGGCAAGTACTTATTGAGTTTGCTAAACCTGTAGAGGATGAAGAAGCTTCCGCTTCATGAGATAGCTTCTCGAAGTGAGGAGTTAGATAAATGTGTGACCTGCGGTCTTTGCCAGTCCGTTTGTCCCACCTTTATAGCGGATGGTCACGAAGGGAAGACCGCTCGAGGAAAGATCATATTATTGCGGGGATTGTTGGATGGGAGCTTATCGCCAACATCATCAATCGCAGATATCTTTGATGACTGTCTAACATGCTACGCATGTCAAACAGTGTGTCCGGCGGGTGTAAAAACCGAAAGGTTGTGGACATCTGCCCGGTTTGACCTTGCTGAGAAATCAAGTTCAACAAGAAAAAAGAGAATTGGATTGAGATGGACGATAGGCAAACCTGCTCTTTTTAATATTCTCGTTAGAATTGCTGGTAAATTTGGATTTGATCCCGATAAGCCTGAGAGTGTAAATCTTCACAATCGGATAGTTCTTCCCTTTAAGGGAGCTCCGTTGCTTGATTCACTCGAAGAAGAATATTTGCCTGAAGGCTCTCCGGTTGGAACTGTGGCTATGTTGGTCGGCTGCAGTGGCAATCTATTCGCTCCAAATGTTGTTAAATCATCAATCAGATTGCTGACTGCTTTTGGTTGGCGGGTGATTATCCCAAAAGATCAAGTTTGTTGTGGAGCTCCTGCGATTAATAATCAGGATTGGAAGACAGCAAGGAAATTAGCACTTAAAAACTTGGACGTTTTTTTAAGTCTTGATGTTGATAGGGTTACGTCCCCTGATGCTACCTGTACTGGTGCCATTATGAAAGATTATAAAGAAATCTTCAGTAGCGATGAAATTGTTCTATCACATCTGAAAAAGTTGGCATCTAAGACAGCCCAACTGAGTGAAGTATTGGGAAATTATAAGACTGATATAAAACCGGCATTCAGAGTATTTAAATCAAGGGTAACCTTGCATGATTCTTGCCATTCAACTCACCTTACAGGTGGATCTGGGTGGCGGAAATTATTGAATAAGATTGAAGGATTAGAGATTATAGAAATGCAGGAAAGCGATCACTGCTGTGGATTTGGGGGGAGCTATTCTCTCTTTCACCGCGAAACGGCGATGAAAATTGCAGATCGCAAGCTCTCCAATTCCGTGAAAACGGGTGCTGAACTTGTGTTAGTTGGTTCACCGGGTTGTTTAATCTGGCTGAATTCCGCAAAGAAGTTGGTTCCATCAGGAAATTTAAAAATTCAGCATGTCTCCGAACTGATTAGCAACGCAATCTGCTGAACAACAAACCAATTTCTGGTTTAAAGACAATAATTCAACTAATGAGGCAATAAATGTTTTTAACAGAAGAACAACAGATGTTGCGTGAAATGGTTCATGATTTTGCGCAAAATGAAGTGAAACCAGTTGCTGCTGTAATTGATGAGACATGCAAATTCCCAATGGATACCGTCAAGCAGATGGGAGAATTGGGATTATTGGGTATAGTTTTCCCGGAGAAGTATGGCGGTGCTGAGATGGATTATGTCTGCTACGCAATCGCTGTTGAAGAAATATCCCGTGTTTGTGCTTCACATGGAATTACCCTCGCAGCTCATATTTCTCTCGGCGTCAATCCCATTTATATGTTCGGGAGTGAAGAACAGAAAATGGAATGGATGCCCAGACTCTGTTCCGGTGAGGTTCTCGGTGCCTTTGGTTTAACTGAGCCCAATGCCGGGTCCGATGCAGGTGGCACAGAAACAACAGCTGTTCGAGATGGAGATGAGTGGGTGTTAAATGGCACCAAGCGATTTATCACCAATGCTACTGTATCTGATGTATACTCAGTTACGGCAATCACTGATAAATCAAAAGGAACGAAGGGGATAAGTGCATTTCTCGTCGAAAAGGATAGAGCAGGATTTTCGCTTGATAAGAAAGAGGATAAACTCGGGATTCGTGGATCTGATACCGCTGGTCTGATTTATGAAGACTGTAGAATCCCCGCAAAAAACCTGATGGGCAAAGAAGGTGATGGTTTCAAATACTTCCTTGACATCCTCGACGGAGGTCGGATTTCTATTGGCGCGATGGCACTTGGCATAGCCCAGGGTGCTCTGGATGAAGCACTAAAATATTCACAGGAGCGTGAGCAATTCCGCCGTCCTCTTTCAAGTTTTCAGGCAATCCAGATGAAGCTGGCAGATATGGCGACATGGATTGAAGCATCAAGGCATTTGATTTATAATGCTGCAAGACTTAAAGATGCAGGTAAACCATATATTAAAGAAGCATCGATGGGCAAGTTGTTTGCCTCGGAAACAGCGACTAAGGTCGCGGAAATGGCAATTCAAATTCATGGTGGTTATGGATATACCCGCGACTATCCGGTTGAAAGAATGTGGCGCGACGCGAAGTTGACTGAGATAGGTGAAGGTACTTCCGAGATTCAAAGACTTGTGATTGCAAGGCAATTGCTGGACAATTAGGTTTTGAAATACCACATAATCCGAGATGGTTGGATAAAGGTACCAGCTGCTGATTTTCAAATTGGTGAGTCCCAATCGCCAATCGAACGGTTGATGATTGGATTAAATCAGGTTTTGCTTCAAATTTCCGGCAAGAATGTTTTAGTCGATACTGGCCTGGGAACCAAATGGCAGCCTGAGCAAATTAGCTTGCTTGATTTTGAGCAACCGAGACAACTGATAAATCAGATCCGGGAACACGGGTTTTCTGAAGATGATATTGACATTGTTGTTCTGACCCATCTGCACTATGATCATTGTGGTGGAAATACCAGGTTTGATACAGCGGGTAAACCGATTGCTGTATTTCCGAATGCTAAGTATTATGTGCAAAGGACTGAGCTCGAATTCGCGCTTAACCCAGGACCTGATCACGAGACAGATTACATTATTGAAGATTTTAACCCGTTGATCGAAAATGGTCAACTCGAGCTGATTGACGGTGACCTTGAAATAATGTCTGGGCTGAAGGTTTTCCAAGCACCAGGACATTGCCCTGGTCATCAGGTTGTGTTAGCAGAACGTGAAGGGGATTGTCTCTTTTTTCCAGGAGACTTGTTCTCTACTCGCGAACATGCAAATCTGGTAATGACCACCAATTTCGATATGGATAGAGATGAGATTTTACTTCATCGGTCAAAGTGGTTAAAAAAAGCAATCAAGAACAGGTGGCAGTGTGTTTACTGTCATGGTATTCGCGATATTGTGGAAATTCTTGAAAGAGATCAAAATGTTGATCAATGTTGATTAGGGGAGAGTTGATTTTAGTTGTAAATTATGTTTGAAAAGGAATTTTCTTAGTTCAAAAGGAATAGAGGAGGAGAGATGCAGGAAGTAGTTATTGTATCAGCAGTTCGTACGCCAATCGGATCTTTTGGAGGAGCCCTGGCGTCAGTCCCGGCAGTGAAACTTGGTGCTGCAGCAATAAAGGGAGCTATTGATAAGGTTGATGTCAAACCGGACGAAGTAGACGAAGTCTTGATGGGAATGGTTCTACAAGGTGGAGCGGGACAAGCTCCAGCACGACAGGCTGCTCTTGGAGCAGGACTATCCAATTCTGTGCCCTGTATGACAATTCATAAGGTCTGCGGATCAGGTTTGAAGTCTGTCATGCTTGGTGCTCAGCAGATAATGCTGGGAGAGTCCGATATCGTCGTTGCTGGCGGTATGGAATCTATGTCTAATGCACCTTATTACCTTTTTAAAGCCCGAACCGGTTTTCGCATGGGGGATGGGAAAGTCGTTGATGGCATGATTCATGATGGTTTATGGGATCCTTACAACAACATGCACATGGGTATGTGCGGTGAAGCTTGCTCAGACGAATACAAAATCGACAGAAAGACCCAAGATGATTTTACTATCGAGAGCTATAAGCGAGCCCAATCAGCGGTTGCAGACGGCAAGTTCGATGATGAAATCGTTTCTGTTGAGATTCCGCAAAGAAAAAAAGATCCTATTGTTTTCTCAAAAGACGAAGAGCCCGGAAAAGCACGTTTTGATAAGATTCCGGCATTGAGACCTGCATTCAAAAAAGATGGTACAGTTACAGCGGCGAATGCCTCTAAACTCAATGATGGTGCCTGCGCTGTGGTAATGATGTCTGCTGAAACTGCCAAAAAACGTGGATTGAAACCATTAGCCAAATTACATGGTCAGGGTCGATTTGCACAAGATCCAGTCTGGTTTACAACAGCACCTGCGGAAGCAATCAAGAATGCAGTCAAAAAAACCAAAAAGGCTGATGGATCAGCATTAACCCTTGATGAAGTTGGCTTGTTTGAGATCAATGAAGCCTTTGCGGTTGTCGCATTGGTCAATATTCAGCTTCTGGACCTTGATCCAGCTAAAGTCAATGTTAATGGTGGCGCTGTCGCTTTAGGGCATCCAATTGGAGCCTCCGGCGCTCGTATACTTGCAACTTTGGTCCACGCAATGCAAGACCGCAAAGAGAAATGGGGTGTTGCAAGTATTTGCCTCGGTGGTGGTGAAGCCGTTGCTCTTGTAGTTGAGAATTTAGATTAAAGAGGAGATAGTATCTAATGGATATTAGCAAAATAGCAGTTATCGGTGCAGGGACAATGGGCAATGGAATTGCTCATGTTTGTGCCATGAATGGATATGAAGTAACTTTGATTGATGTCAAAGAAGATTTCCTGACACGTGCGGTGAAAACAATCACAAAAAATTGTGATCGTTTGGTAAAAAAAGAACGTATGACCGTTGAAGACAAAGATGCGATGCTGGCGAGAATTACAACCACAACAACGTTAACAGATGCATCAACAGCAGACTTTGTGGTCGAAGCGGTTTTAGAGGATTTAGATCTCAAGAAGACCATATTCCAGACTCTTGATTCCTGCTGTAAAGAAGGCGTTATCCTTGCCAGTAACACTTCTTCAATTTCTATTGCAACGATCGCAGCTCAGACAAAACGTCCTGGTTCTGTTGTTGGTATGCACTTCATGAATCCGGTTCCGATGATGAAGCTAGTCGAAATAGTCAAAGGTCTGGAAACGACCGATGATACTCTCAAAACTGTCGTTGATCTTGCGACGAAATTGAAAAAGACTCCCGTAACAGTAAATGATTATCCTGGATTCGTAGCCAACAGGATATTAATGCCGATGATAAATGAGGCAGTTTATTGCTTGATGGAAGGGGTTGCAGAAGCTGAAGCTATTGACACTGTGATGAAACTTGGATGTGCTCATCCAATGGGTCCATTATTCCTTGGCGATCTGATCGGTCTGGATGTATGCCTAGCAATTATGGAAGTTCTGCATAATGATCTAGGCGACAGTAAATATCGCCCATGTCCTTTGCTTCGAAACAAAGTTGCAGCAGGACAACTCGGTCGTAAATCGGGTGAAGGCTTTTACAAGTACGATTGATCTGCCATCTGGAGATTAGTTGATTTTTAGCATTTCAAAGCAATTGGAACAATATAATGGACTTTGTACAAACTGAAGAACAGCAGATGGTTCGCCAGACCATAAGGGAATTTGCAGAATCTGAACTTGCACCCGGTGCTGCTGAACGTGATGAAAAAGAAGAATTTCCTGCTGAAGGAGTGAAAAAACTTGGTGAATTAGGGTTCTTTGGAGTCACCGTTCCTGAAGAGAATGGTGGTGCAGGACTTGATATGATCAGTTATGCTATTGCCGTTGAAGAATTAGCACGAGTTGACGCTTCGACCGCAATTGTAATCTCTGTAACCAATTCACTGGTGTGTTATCCATTAGAGAAATTCGCGTCTGATGAGCAGAAAGAAAAATTCCTGAAGCCGCTGGCATCCGGAGAGAAACTTGGTGCATTTTCTCTGACTGAACCGGGATCAGGCTCTGATGCTGGTGATATGAAAACAACGGCTGTTCGTGATGGAGATGATTACATTCTGAATGGCACAAAAAATTTCATCACATCCGGTAAGAGCTGCGATTTAATGTTGGTTTTCGTAGTGACTGATAAATCTAAAGGCTCCAAGGGGACTTCAGGATTTATCGTTGAGAAGGGAATGCCCGGTTTTGAAGTTGGTAAGAAGGAATCGAAACTTGGTATCCGTGCTTCAGATACGGTATCTGTCTCTTTTGAGAACTGCCGAGTACCTGCTGCAAACCGCATCGGCGATGAAGGTATGGGTTTCAAAATAGCCCTGACTGCATTAAACAGCGGTCGAATTGGTGTTGCTGCCCAGGCACTTGGAATCGCTCAGGGAGCTTTTGAAGAAGCCGTAAAATACAGTAAGGAACGTGAACAATTCAATAAACCAATAGCAAAATTCCAGGCGATTCAGTTTAAAATTGCCCGGATGGCTACTGATATTGAAACCGCACGTCTTTTGTTATATTCTGCTGCAGCTAAGAAGGATCGTCATGAGAACTTCATTAAAGAAGCTGCAATGGCGAAACTTCATTGCTCTGAAGTCGCTGTCAGAACGACTCTTGAAGCAATTCAGATACATGGTGGATATGGTTATGTGAAGGAATATCCTGTTGAAAGGTTTATGCGGGATTCTAAAATTACAACCATATACGAAGGTACCAATGAGGTTATGCATCTCATTATTGCCGAGAATGTGATAGGACGCATCTAAAATATCTGGTTTGTCTGAATTTGGTTTGGAAATAGTTTCTAATTCTGGATGTAGAATTTTTTTTAAAAGCTGATCTAAACCAAATTCAGACTTTCTTTTGTTACTTTAATGTTGTAAGATTTTTGCTTGGTTCTTAAGTGAAGATTGATGTAAGATTTTTTTTTGTGTAATAATTTCATATTAACACAAACATCGTAGTAGATTACCGCGTATGAGATATCAGATAAGTAGTTTTCACAACTCATGCTCTTATCTCAGTTTATCCTGAAAAGCAGGTTTTCAAATAAGTGATAAAAATTTAACTGTGCCCGAGATCATTGACAATGATGAGCTGTCGAGTCAATTACCAACTCGCAGACTCGCTCGTGAAATAGCCCTCAGGGCGTTTTACGCAATGGAAATTAGAGGATGCTCTGTTGAGCAGGCTTTATTTGACCCTTTGATAGCCATTGATGGGGCTCCCTTACCCTACACCTCACGACTTCTCAAACATCTATCACGATATAGGGAACAACTCGATGCTCTCATACGTGAAAAAGTAAAGAAATGGGAGTTTCACAGAATCGCCATTATTGATAAGGCAATTCTTAGAATGGCAATAACTGAGTTGCTTTACTTTCCGGATGTACCTCCTAAAGTTACAATCAATGAGGCAATTGAGATCGCAAAGAAATTCTCAACAGACAAGAGCAGTAAATTTGTAAATGGAATTCTCGATGCCGTTTATGTGGAAGTCGTGCAAGGGAAAATTGCAATGAAACCACTGAGCAAAGATGAAACCACTGAATAATAAAATAGAATACTTATGCTGACTAAGTTTATATCCTCACTTTTTGGATCAAAGCGAGATAGGCAACTTAAATTGCTAACGCCTGTTGTCAATGAAATAAACAATCATTTTGAAACATACCAACAGACCCTCTCGGACGAAGATCTTCCATTAAAAACTGAAGAGTTTAAAAACCGTATCGCCGACGGTGAAGAACTCGATGATATATTGCCCGAAGCATACGCTTTAGTGAAAGACGCGTGTCGGCGATGCAAAGGCAAAATTTGGGATGTTGTCGGTCAACCAACCCAATGGGATATGGTTCCTTACGATGTCCAGCTTGTGGGTGGCATGGTACTACATCAGGGAAAGATCGCAGAAATGGCAACCGGTGAAGGTAAAACACTTGTTGCAACGATGCCGCTCTATCTGAACAGCCTTGTTGGAAAAGGAGTTCACCTGATTACTGTAAACGATTATCTTGCACAACGAGATGCGGAGTGGATGGGTGGTGTTTACAGCCTTCTTGGGGTTAGTGTTGGAACGATAATCAGTAACATGTCCTCTGCTGAGAGACGCCAGAACTATGCCTGTGATATTACATACGGCACAAATAATGAATTTGGTTTTGATTATCTGCGTGACAACATGGCGACTTCTCCACCGGATGTTGTTCAGCGTGAACACTGCTATTCCATCGTTGATGAGGTTGACTCTGTTCTGATTGATGAAGCCCGAACCCCACTAATTATTGCAGGTCCGGTAAACCAGAGTAATCAGCTGTATGATGAGCTCAAAACACCGGTTGAAAGACTGGTGAAAACCCAACGAGATCGAGTCACCAAGTTGATATCCGAGATCGAGAAGCTTGAATCGAACGATCCTGACGAGAATCAATATAAGATCGGTAAAATGATCTTAAAGTGTCATCGAGCTGCACCAAAACACAAACGGGTTGTGAAGTTACTATCGGAGCAAGGTGCAAAGACCCTTATGCAGCAGGTCGAGAAAGACTATATGCGTGAGAAACGGTTGCATGAGCTTGATGAAGAATTACTTTATGTATTAGATGAGAAGCAACATACTGTAGATTTGACTGATGAGGGAAGAGATCTGTTAGCTAGCATTTCCGGAGGAGATTCGGAAATGTTCATTCTGCCGGATCTTAGCGAGGAGTTCCATGATATAGATGATGATGATGATTTATCAAATGAAGATAAATTAAGGAAAAAAGATGAGATGCAAGTCCTCTTCTCCCAACGAAGTGAGAAGATTCACAATATCAGTCAATTACTCCGAGCTTATTCTTTATTTGAAAAAGATGTCGAATATGTAGTGCAGGAAGGAAAAGTCATGATTGTCGACGAGTTCACCGGTCGACTCATGGCAGGCAGAAGGTATTCTGATGGTCTCCATCAGGCAATCGAAGCCAAGGAAAAGGTCAAGGTTGAGGGGGAAACCCAAACTGTAGCCACAATCACACTTCAAAACTTCTTCCGGCTATATGATAAATTAGCAGGAATGACGGGAACTGCAGAAACTGAAGAGGGAGAATTTTGGGATATATACAAACTTGAAGTTGTTGTCATCCCTACGAATGAACCTATCAATCGTGTTGATAATGAAGATGTTATTTATAAGACAAAGCGGGAGAAATATAACGCGATTGTTGAGGAAATAAAGGCACTTAACGAAGAACTATTGCCTGTACTAGTTGGTACAGTGTCAGTTGAAGTTTCTGAGACACTTTCACGAATGCTTCGAAGACAAAACATCAAACACAATGTCCTGAACGCAAAAATTCATAAAAACGAAGCAGAAATTGTAAAATATGCTGGACAAGCCGGTGCTGTGACTATCGCCACAAACATGGCAGGTCGTGGTACCGATATTAAGTTAGGCGCTGGTGTCGTTCGATGGCTTGGTAGTGAAGGTGACAAAACCAAAGCTGAAGGTGGTCTGCAGATCATCGGAACCGAACGGCATGAATCCCGACGTGTTGACAGGCAGCTTCGAGGTCGGTCAGGAAGGCAGGGAGATCCGGGGGCATCTATTTTCTTCCTCTCGCTTGAGGATAATCTGATGAGATTGTTCGGATCAGAGCGAATTGCAAACATAATGGATAGAATTGGCGCGAAAGATGGGGATCTTATAACACATCCCATGATCACTCGCTCCATTGAGAAAGCTCAAAAGCGTGTGGAAGCATACAATTTTGGCATCAGAAAACACTTGCTGGAATATGATAATGTGATGAATCAGCAACGTGAAGCGGTTTATGGTCGAAGACGGGCAATGTTATTTGATAAGGATCTTCCAAATGTCATAAAAGACATTGTAGATGATTATTTGAGCATCCTGATGGATGAGTTCACTGATGATCATGCATCTCCAGATTCTTGGATGCAGGAGGATATATCAAAAGCACTATTCAGAAATCTTCAACTTAAAACTCCACCAAAAGACCTTTGGGGAGAGCTCTCAAAACCAGATGCCTGGCATGAGTATTTATCTAACGAAGCTATCAAGTTATTTAACAGGCGCAGTGAGATTTTTAGCGAAGATATGTTCCACACATTTGTTCGATATGTTGCTTTAAGGATAATTGATGATAAATGGAAGGACCATCTTTATGACATGGACCGGTTGAAAGAGGGAGTGGGGTTACGTGCTTATGGGCAGAAAGATCCATTAATTGAATTCAAGAAAGAAGGATTTGACCTTTTCAGCACAATGCTGGAAACGGCAAACGAAGAAACATTGCGGGTGATATTTAATTCTGTTGTGAAAGACTCAAGTAAAGAAAGTCCTTCGCGACCGACATCCCGCCTTTCTTATATACATTCGGAAGCTAATGGGATGGACTCTTCTCAAGCTGGCGACGCCCAACAAAAACAGGCTAAGAATCGACCTGAAAAAACGCAGCCTGTGAAGGTAGAACAAACAATCGGACGTAATGATCCCTGCTCTTGTGGTAGTGGAAAAAAATACAAGAAGTGTTGTGGTGCGTGAAACTCGAATTTTGAGGATACAATGGAAAGAAATATAGTTGAGATACTCGTAATCCTTTTGCGTCAATACTCCGGAGGTGTAATTCAGCCGGACGAATTTGACCCATTAACAGAGGATCTGATGGATTTAGGTTATACTCGACAAGAAATAGAATCGGCATTTTTCTGGTTTTACAATAGAGGTGAGGGTAACAGTAAATCTTTAGAAGTAGAAAACATAGAAACCGAGTCATTCAGGATACTACATGAAGTTGAGAAAGCAGCATTATCAACTGCTGCATATGGATACTTAATTGAGCTCCGTCACCTTGGAATATTATCTCTTGTCGATTTAGATCGTATCATAGAGAAAGCGGTGCTTCTCGGCGGCAGAAATGTTTCAGTTGAGGAAATAAAATCATTCGTTGCTAATACATTGATGGAATCTGAAGATGCTGTCCAGATTCCTAGTCATGCATATTATTTAAAAATCCCATCAGAAAAAGTCCAGTGAACAAAGCAAAACCAAAGACAACAAAGGCGACTAAAACCGTCAAAAAGACTGCGACCACAAAGAAAAGCAAAGTTACTGCGAAGAGTGCGGTAAAAAGCAGTCCAAAGACTAAATCATCTGACGTTATTCCTAACGGTATTGACGGGTTGATTATCGTTGAAAGTCCGACAAAAGCGAGAACTCTCGGCAAATATTTATCCTCTTTTAAATCTTCCGGAGACGGAACAGATTCACCATCACAAGATTTTTTTGTAATGGCCAGCGGTGGTCACATTATCGATCTACCGAAGAAGAAAATCGGGGTGAGCGCTGAGAGTGGTTTTATCCCCGATTATGAAATTCTACCGGATAAAACGCAGGTAGTGCAAAAACTTAAAAAAGCAGCTAAAATTGCAAAATCCATATATATAGCTACTGACCCTGACCGTGAAGGAGAAGCTATTGCATGGCACATAAGCAACGAGATATCTTCGCGCACCAAAAGCGATATATACCGGGTTACTTTTAACGAAATAACCAGAAAGGCCGTTCATTTAGCACTTAGTTCTCCCGGAAAGGTAGATCAGCAAAAGGTCGACGCTCAACAGGCCAGAAGAGTAATGGATCGTCTTGTTGGGTATAAGGTGAGTCCGTTATTATGGAAAACTGTTGCCAGAGGACTTTCTGCCGGACGTGTTCAGTCTGTGGCGTTAAGGCTTATTTGTGAGCGCGAGGCAGAAATAACCGCTTTTAAATCTGAAGAATACTGGACAATTGACGGTTTGTTCACACCAGATAAAATTAACCCTTTTAAAGCCAGACTTAATAAGCTCGATAAAAAGAAAGCAAAAATATCTGATAAGGAATACTCAGATAAGATTTGCGAGAGATTAAATACTGCCTCATTCATAATCAGCGACATCAAACGCAGCCGAAAGAAACGCCATCCTGCAGCTCCGTACATTACAAGTACATTGCAACAGGACGCAGGTCGAAGATTTGGAATGACTGTGAAAAGGACGATGTCCGTTGCTCAAAAGCTATATGAAGGTCTTGAACTTGGTCCAAAAGGTTCAGTGGGGCTTATCACATACATGAGAACTGATTCAACTCGAATATCCGATGAGGCAAACGCTGAATTGCGTGATTGGATTGCTTCTGGCTATGGCGTTGACATGGTTAATGATACTGTTCGATCTTTTAAAAATAAAAAGGGAGCTGTTCAGGACGCGCATGAGGCAATCCGTCCGACAGATGTTAAGAACACACCCGATGAGGTCAAACCGTTTCTTAGTCCACAAGAATTTAAGCTCTATGAGACAATTTGGAAAAGATTTGTAGCCACACAAATGAAACCGGCTGAGATCGACGGCACGAAAGTCGTCATTGAAGACGATTCAAAGACAATTGAATTTGGTGCTACTGGGCAGGTAATAGTTTTTCAGGGATTTCTTACTGTTTATCAGGATGTCAAAGATGAGAGCCAGGGTTCTGATCAAAACGGGGCATCTTTAATACCAGTTGGTTTAGAGGTCGGTATGGGGTTAGATCTCAGCGAGATATTCCCGCTTCAACACTTCACCCAGCCGCCTCCGAGATATTCAGAAGCACGACTAGTGAAAGAACTGGATGAGCTGGGAATCGGTCGTCCAAGCACCTATGCGTCCATAATAACTACCATTATTGATCGAAAATATGTGGATCGCATTGAGAAAAATCTTCATCCAACTGAGTTAGGAGAGGTCGTTAACAAAATTCTTGTGGACAGATTTCCAGATTTATTCAATGTAGACTTCACTGCAAAGATGGAAGAAGAACTTGATCGAATTGAGATGGGAGCCAACTGGCTGGATGTTGTCAAAGACTTCTATACCCCTTTCAACGAAGCATTAACTGTTGCAGAGAGCACTTACAAAGAAATAAAGAAAAAACTGGTCATTCAACCAGTTGGTCGAGCCTGTCCAGAATGTGGCGAGGACCTGGTTTATCGTTGGGGCAGAAAGGGCAGATTTATTTCATGTTCAGGTTTTCCAAAATGTAAGTTTGCTGAGAATATTAACCAGGAAGAACTGGTTGAAGTTGACGAAAAATGTCCAGAATGTGGTCAGCCAATGGTGATGCGATCCGGTAGGTTCGGCAAATTCCTCGGATGCAGCAACTACCCAAAATGTAAAGGAATCCTTGCGATAACGACTGGTCACAAATGCCCGGAGGATGATTGTCAGGGCGAGATTAAGGAACTTCGCAGCAAGAAAGGAAGACTATTTTATGGATGCACAAAGTATCCAAGCTGCAGCTTTACATCCTGGGATCAACCCGTTGAAGG
>JABGPL010000013.1:41576-63633 GCA_018644935.1 Calditrichota bacterium
GGTAATTGCCCAGAGTGTGGCGCGGGAACTCTTTTCCAGAAAAAGTCCAAAAAATTAGGTGATATAAATCATTGCGGAAGATGTGATTGGAGTCAGACCCCACCATCTTGAACCAAACTATCCAACAATACCTGACGGAGTTGGAAAAAGTTCGGAGGCATAGCCCGAATACAATAAGGGCATATCAAAAAGATTTGCAGACTTTTGAGGAGATCCTTACAATTAGTGGTACTAAATTGTCGAAGGTGAAACCTCGCCAAATCCGGGATTTTATTTATGAATTACACCGACGAGGTAATTCTCACCGGACGATAAATCGAAAGTTTGTTGCAGTGAAGGGATTGTTTCATCACCTGCAACGAACTGGACAAATTGAGGAAAATCCCACAGAGTTAGTCAATTCTCCACGTGAACATCGCGGATTGCCTAAACCGATTTCGGAAAGTGCAATCGCTGAAGCTCTTGAATTATCACAAGAACCAACTCCAATTGGAAAAAGAGATCGTGCTATAGTCGAATTGTTTTATGCAACAGGCATGAGACTTGCGGAACTTGGTGCATTAAATCTTCGTTCAATACAGGAAAACTTCATAAAGGTCTCAGGCAAGGGACGAAAAGAGCGAATTATCCCACTTACAGATCATGTACAGAAAATACTCAATTCCTATCTCTTGGTTCGTAACACCTTTTTGAAAGCTGAGATCAACTCCCAGCCATTTTTTTTAAACAACCGAGGACAACGCCTATCTAACCGAAGTGTCGCACGTCGTGTGCAGAAGGTTCTGAGTCGTGCATCCGAATGCACACTTTTGAATCCACATGCATTGCGACACTCCTATGCGACTCATCTTCTGAATCGAGGTGCAGATATCCGAATAATTCAGGAGTTACTTGGGCATGAAAACCTTGGTACAACGCAAATATATACGCACGTAGGGATTGATCGCTTAATACAGGTGTATGATCAAGCTCATCCACGTGCGGAAAAAGAATCGGGGTAGAATATGAAGATTACTTTTTCAGCTCGGCATTTTGAAGCCACAGACAAATTAAAGGAATTTGCCAAAAAAGAGTTGTTGCGATTGAAAAAGTACACAGACGCAGCTTCCTCAGGTGAAATCATCCTTGATGAAAGCAAAAGCCAGAAAATCGTAGATATCCGAGTGACTGCTTTCGGAAAAACTCTGGTCTCCAAAATGGATGGAACTGATTTTTACAAAGTAATTCCTAAAGTTGTCAGCAAACTTGAAACTCAAGTTAGATCAATCAAATCGAAAGTCACGACAAGAGGATAGTTTAATAACTATTTCCTAAGTTAGATCATGAAAAAGACTCCAATCACAGTTCGCGAATTGGTAAAAAGTGTAACAGTAGATCTGCGCTTAAAGGTGGTCGCGGGAAAAAACGGATTAAGCCGGGTTATCAATGGAAGTGAGCTGCATCGTCCTGGGTTAGCTCTCACAGGCTTTACAAAGGGGTTTCCCGAGGACAGAGTGCAACTTGTCGGAGATTCGGAATCTCTGTATCTTACACAATTATCCCAATTGGAACGCAAAGAGGCTCTTGAGAGAATTTTCCGAGATACCACTCCTTGCGTAGTTATCACCGGTCGCAACCGGGTCAGCATTGCGATGAAACGTATTGCAAACGAGAAGCAAATTCCGATTCTAACTTCAGGGAAAGCAGCGAGCGATGTGGCTTTTCTGCTCACCAATTTTCTGAGTGCCTGTTTCGCCCCTTCGGAGTCAATTCATGGCACACTTGTTGACTGTTATGGCACCGGGTTACTATTTATAGGGCGAGCGAGTATCGGGAAAAGTGAAATTGCTCTCGACCTTGTTGAACGTGGTCATAGACTTATTGCCGATGATATTGTCAATTTATCCTTAAAACCACCTGATATTGTAATTGGATCTGGTCCGGAAATGTTAAAACATTTAATTGAGATCCGAGGTGTTGGAGTTATCAATGTCAGGGAAGTTTTCGGAGTTCGTGCAATTAGACTCCAAAAAAGAGTTGAGACCGTTGTTGAACTTTCAGATTGGGATGATAAAGAAGATTATGAGCGTATTGGACTTCAGGATCAGTATACGAAATTCCTTGGTATACAAATTCCTATGATCAGGTTACCAATATATCCTGGCAAAAACATCACTGTGATCGCTGAAACAATCGCACTTAATCAACACCTCAAGGTTTATGGGTTTAATGCAGCGAAAGAGCTCAACAAAAGACTTCTGAAAAACATGGAAACAAAAAATCGCATCGATAATTACCTCAGATGGGATAATGAATAGTAATAGCAATTGCTAAAAAATCCACCAATCTAATTAGTTGGTGGACTGAATTTGTGCTTTTACTTATCTAATGTAAATGGGACCTCGTGTCAGATTATCTTCCGGTTGTAGCCGTAAAATTAATGTGGATTTGTTGTTCCTCAGCTAACTTCATGATCAAAAATTCTGGGCGATTAATATTGAAATCTTGAAGTTTAACTTTGAAATGTCCATCGAAATTGAACATCTCACCTGGATATCCATACTCGGCGAGTTCTTTTACGGCATTGTATAAACTGGCGTCACCTTGAATTACAATATCTTTGGTTATACCATGTAGATCGAATTTTCCTTTTAAAGAAATACTAATAGTTTCACCAGGTTTTAGATTGAGTATTCCAGTTTCAACTGGTGAATCAAACACGAAAGTCGCGAATGGAAATTTTTGCGTGTTGAGGTATTTTTCTGAACGCATGTGTTCATCTCTTAATTCGATCCCGGAATTCAAAGTTCGTAAGTCAACCTGAATCTTTCCAAAGGCATTGTTCTGTAAATTTTCAGGATCGAAGGTAATACTACCTGTAACTAGATTGGTAACGCCGATGATGTTCTCGATCGGGGCTTTGGATATGAATTCAACATTATTTCTTCCGCCGGGATCATCAACTATGAATTTTGTTTCAGCTGCCTGACTGATGCTTAGGCTTAACCAAAGCGTCAATGATAGGAATATGGTTGTTATTTTCTTCATGGTTTTTTCTCAGCCTGGTATGACAATTAATCATTGTGTTTTGATAGTAATACGCAAAAAAAAGAACTTCATTTGAAGAGCAAATTTTAAAGCATGAATTCGGAAACACTTATAAGGTTACAGGCTCGGCTTGCTGCTGCTCGTGGTGATCGTCCTGTCGATCTTCTGTTGGAGAATGGACAGGTAATAAATGTACTTTCTGGCAAAATAGAGAGGTCTCCAGTTGCTGTCTTTGATGGTGTGATAGTTGGTTTTGGTAAATATGATGCAACTGAAAATTTTGACTTGGAAGGCAGTTTCCTGTCGCCTGGTTTTATTGAACCACACATCCACATTGAAAGCTCTAAGCTAACCCCTTCTCAATTTGCAGAGGTTGTTTTAAGGCGCGGTACGACTACTGTCATCGCCGATCCGCATGAAATCGCAAACGTGCTTGGAATTGCAGGAATAAAGTTCATGATAGAAAATTCCAGAAGCACAAAGCTCGATATTTTCTTCATGCTTCCTTCTTGTGTTCCCGCGACAACAATGGAGACATCTGGTGCGAAATTGTCAGCTGATGATCTTAAACTTTTAATCGATAAACCGCAGATATTGGGGATAGGGGAGATGATGAATTTCCCCGGGGCTGTTTTCGGCGATCCTGAAGTACTTTCCAAGGCTATGCTTAGTGAGGGTAAAAGACCGATTGATGGTCATGCCCCTGGGCTTTCGGGAAAAGATCTTTCAGCATACCTCCTTGCTGGTCCCATGACAGATCATGAATGTACCGTGATAGAAGAAGCAAGAGAAAAACTTGCGCGTGGGATGAGGATATTAATAAGAGAAGGAAGCACAGCCAGAAACTTGAAGGCATTAATTTCTCTGATTAATCCAACAACAGAAAGAAGGATTATGTTCGCGACTGATGATCGTCGTCCTGGAGATCTTAGAGATCATGGCCACCTTGATTTTATACTTCGACAGGCTGTTGGAATGGGATTAGATCCCTTGATTGCCTTGCGCTTAGTCACATTAAATCCATCTGAAATGTATAACCTCAAGGATCGCGGAGCCATTATTCCAGGAGCCATTGCGGACCTTGTTGCATTGAATGATCTGAAAGAGTTTGAAGTTAAACATGTCTGGAAAAGAGGTACAATGGTGTCCGGTTCAGAGGACAATACCTCTAGTCTGAAACCTCTAATCCCAGTAGGTATATCCGGACCATTACCCGTTCCTGAGATTACTTATGCGGATCTTCAAATCGAGGATAAGGGTTGCGAAGTCAGAGTAATTGGATTGGTACCTGATCAGATTGTGACAGAAAATCTCATAAAATCTCTACCTGCTTCAAACGGATTTTTACAAAGTGATCCAACGCAGGATATTGTGAAATTAGTTGTGGTTGAAAGGCACACCGGATCCGGTGGAAAGGGGATTGGGTTTCTGAAAGGAATGGGAATTAGGGGTGGTGCAATAGGTTCAACTGTAGCACATGATTCGCACAATATAATTGTCGCCGGAGACAATGACAAATCCATAATTTCTGCAATAAGACATCTAACAGAGATTGGTGGTGGGCAAGTAGTTACGGCGGGAGAGGAAATACTTGCAGACCTTGCGCTGCCTATAGCAGGTTTAATGACAGATGAGTCTGTTTCTGCCGTATCAGAAATTGAGGAATACCTGATCGAAGCTGCGAAGAAATTTGGTTGTAAGCCTGTCGATCCATTTATGGCATTGAGTTTTCTTGCATTACCAGTAATCCCTTCCTTAAAGTTGACCGATAAAGGATTAGTTGATGTTGATAAATTTCAGCCTGTTTCACTTTATTTGTGAGTCTGGCTGTTTTAGAATCCGAGTAAAAAATTGATTTCTTGCATAATCAGCGTTGCTGAGCTATATTCGTAGTAAACGTAAAGCATTGGAGTAAAGAATTGTTTAAAGGTTTAATGACTAGTGTTTCGGGTGTCCGTGGAGTTGTCGGTGTTGGAATGACTCCGGAAGTAGCCCTGTTGTGGTCAGGAGGCTTTGGTTCCTGGGTGAAGGGTGAAAAGGTTATAGTCGGACGCGATTCGAGACCCACCGGGAGAATGTTGAATTATGCGGTTAAGGCAGGGCTCGCGGCTGCTGGTTGTGATGTTGAGGATGTTGGAGTTGTGCCAACCCCAACGGTTGCTCTGGCGGTAAAACGACGCGGAGCAGCAGGAGGGATTATAATCACAGCTAGCCATAATTCACAAGAGTGGAACGCCCTCAAATTTGTTAACTCATCCGGTCGAATGTTATCCATGCCTGAATTTCTTCAATTGGAAGAAATCGTCCAGGAAGGTCCATTGCGCAGTGTTGGGTGGAATAACATTGGGACCATGAGAAAATGGGATAGTGCTGGTATAATGCATATTGCGGCAATCACCGGAATTGGATTGCTGGATTTGCGGAAATTACATGGCAAGAAAATGAGAGTAGCCCTGGATTGTGTTAACAGTGCTGGTAGTCAGGTGTACCCTGATCTGTTGGAAGCATTGGGATGCGAAGTTGTTGGAATTAATGTTGACGGCTCTGGACTTTTCCCGCATCCACCTGAACCACTCCCTGAAAACCTTAAGCAACTCGGTGAAACTGTTGTTAAAGAAAAATGTGTTGTCGGATTTGCCGTTGATCCCGATGGAGACCGATTAGCTATTGTTGACGAAAAAGGTAACCCAATTGGGGAAGAATTGACGCTTGCACTGGCTGTTAAGATGGTAGTTGCAAACAATTCGGGTTCAGTTGTTGTTAACAGTTTAACCTCACAGGTCATTGATGACATTGCAGGTGAGGCAAACTGTGAAGTACACCGAACACGAGTTGGTGAAGCTAATGTTTGCTCGAGAATGAATGAAATTGGTGCTGTTATTGGTGGGGAGGGCAGTGGTGGAGTGATATTCCCAGAAGTGCATTTAGTACGGGATGCTGGAGTTGGGATGGCATTAGTATTGAATCTGCTCGCATCACGAAAGAAGAAGGTTTCTGAGGTTGTTCGGGATCTTCCTGCTTATAAGATTTTAAAAACAAGTGTTCCTGTTGGTTCAGAAGATCCGAAGGAACTCGTAGATAGGATTACAAGGCTCTACCCACACGATCAGATATCTAAAATTGATGGTTTGAAAGTTGTCTATGACGACGGTTGGGTTCAGGTTCGACCATCAAATACTGAACCGATTTTGAGAGTATTCTCTGAATCTCACAATGAGAAGCGAGCTCAAGATTTGATCAATGAAATGCTGAACAGGATAACTGAAGCTTCAGTCTCTGAAGAGTGCTAATCGAAAACCATCACTAACTCATTAATATAAAAGGACAGAAGATTTATGATCATGGTGACGAGGATCATTGTAATAATGGTCATGATAGTCTTTATTTCAGGTTGTGGTAAACAGGAACAATCTGATTCCCAACTTCCTCAGAAAGTAGATCATCCGACACGCGGAAAAGTGACATCAATTTCACCTGAGGAATTGGTCAATAGCCTTAATGGTGGTGCTGATTTGAATATGTACTTTCTTCATGATGCACTTTCTGAAGACCCAAACTATTTTGTGGATATCCCAGGGATGAAAAGTATTAACCTCGGTGATATGTTCTATATAGCTGATACCCTAAACAGGAATGAACCTGTTTATCTTATAAGCCTTTATGGATCTAATGCTCGCAAAATTGCACTTGAAGTAGTAAAAAGGGGAGTTGATGTTGTCTGCCTCGATGGAGGATCGTACAGGCTCTCAAATGAAATGCGACAACGAAAAATGAGATTCCTCCCACGCTGATGGATTCAGCGATTTAAAATGGTGAGATCATGCAGATATTCAACAGTTTAGCTAAAAACTATTTCAGGATATGCTCTATTGCAATTCTGATCATTTTTTTTGTTTCATTTGGCACCGATTGCGTTTTTGCTGGTGTTATTGATGCAAGCCCCTATTGGGTTTATCTCAGGGATAAAGGGGTACATGATGCGGAAGAAATTAGTGCTGCTGTTGAACAAGCAGCCGAGAAGTTATCCCCGAAAGCGAAAGAACGCCGACAGAGAAGGGGAATGGGGCACCTTACAGATCTCAAAGATGTTCCTGTTAATCCTGAGTATATATTACAGCTTTCCAAAATAGATGGTGTAGAAATTCGGCATCAGAGCCGATGGCTAAACGCAGTTAGCGCAGATCTTACTCAGGACGCATACAACAGATTGATGCAATTTCAATTTGTGAGCCGAATAAATGCTGTAAAAAGTTTTATTCGACAACCTGATATTGGCATTCAGGAAGATAACCCTCCCCCAGAACAGAATCCTCGTCGTGATTGGAATTTGGATTATGGTGGCAGCCTACGTCAAAATGAGTTTATGAATGTTCCCGAACTTCATGATCGTGGCTATTCTGGAAGAGGAATCTTGATAGGAATGTTGGACACCGGGTATAATAACCTCG
The DNA here is from genome assembly GCA_018644935.1 of Calditrichota bacterium. Taxonomy (GTDB): domain Bacteria; phylum Electryoneota; class AABM5-125-24; order Hatepunaeales; family Hatepunaeaceae; genus JABGPL01. The sequence continues at coordinate 49,052 of JABGPL010000013.1, forward strand.
ATCATACATGTTTGGAGGATAGGGATATTCTCGCAGTTTGGGATTTTGTCAATGATGATGGAAATGTTGGCGATGAGGATGATATGGGCATTGGCAATCATGGGACACGAACACTTTCGATTATTGGTGGGTATGATCCTGGATCGATGATTGGTCCGGCATACGGCGCAACCTTCGTCCTTGCAAAGACTGAAAATACTGAATGGGAGAGGGAGATTGAAGAAGACCATTGGGTTGCGGCAATTGAATGGATGGACGAATTGGGAGTTGAGGTTGTAAACTCATCTCTGTCATATATAGATTGGTATGATTACGAAGATTTAAATGGTGAAAATTCAGTATCTTCACTGGCTACCCAGCGTGCAACAGAAGTTGGAATGATCGTAGTTATTTCGATGGGGAATCAAGGCCGAAATAACTATCCCGGCAACAAAATGGGAGCTCCTGCTGATGCTTTCGGCGGATATGCAGCTGGAGCAACAAATCAGGATAGTTCCTATGCTACTTTCTCCTCAAAAGGTCCTACATTTGATGAGAGAACAAAACCTGATTTTACAACAATTGGCGTTTCTGTTAGATACGCATCTTCAAGGGGTGACGATATATATGGTGCAGGCGCAGGGACGTCATTTTCAGCTCCGGCAATTGCAGGTTTATGTGCATTGCTATTAGAAGCCAATCCGCTGTTGAATCCGGAATCATTAAGGGATTTATTAAGATCCGCAAGTAACAACAGTGAAGAACCGGATACATTAGTTGGATGGGGGATACCTGATGGATTAGCAGCTCTTCAGGAAATGTGGCCTGAAATGGCAGAATTAATTATTCCGCTGGATTCAGGTTGGAATATGGTATCTCATAATCTCAATTTTATTTTTGACATTTTGTTTATTATGGAGGATCTGGTTCAAGCGAGAGTCCTCCAAAGAGTTAAGGACTCTGAAGGTCGTTTCTATTCCCCAGAGTTTGGTTTTAATAACATACCGTTCTGGGAAAGGCATGAGGGATATTTAATTAAGGTATCTGAAGACACAGAATTATTATTAGAGGGACAACAGGTTCGGTTCAACGAACCCATAGAATTGCACGAAGGTTGGCAAATCACTGCATATCTACCTGACTTTGAAATGCCGGTAGAAATTGCTTTCCGATCTCTGTTAGTAAATGATCTGCTGATTGTTGCCAAGAATGGTCAGGGACAATTTTTTCTCCCTGAATTTGGTTTTAATAATATTCCAGCGTGTGCGCCAACTCAAGGATATTTGCTAAACTTGAGAGAGGATGGAATTCTGACTTACCCACGTATCCGCAATATGGAAGAATAGTTTAGAATTATTCACTTTCGGGCTTTAATATATAGAGCTTTTGGTCCCCATTTATCTTCTGAAACAATCCGTTGTTTATCAATAGCCATAGTGATTTCGCGGCTTATTGATTTCCATTTAGGTATCTCTTCTCCAAGTTCAATATCGGTTTCAAAATTCATTGGTTCACCGACGGCAATTCTGATGTCTTTGCCAATTCGGGGAATTGAAGTACCTATCGGCAGCACCCCTTCAAGACCTTGATGATAAACGGGAATTACGGTCGCGTTTGACTCACAGACGATTCTTCCAATGCCTGCTTTTCCTGAACCAATTTTACCACTCCTTGAACGTGTTCCCTCTGGAAAAATATGGAGAAGGCCCCCTTCGCCAACGGACTTGATAATTCGATTAATTCCAGGTTGATAAATTCCAGCACCTCGAATCAATGGGACTGATTTAGTATGCCGCATAAAGGAAGCTGTCAGTCGGTTTTTGTAAAAGTTTCGTTCCTCTGGTGTATGATATGGGAATTGTGAGTAACCCCTCATTGACTTTGGAAAAAGGAGAATTGGGCATAGGAATAGGTCATCGAGAATTGATAGATGATTGGATGCAAGTATCCACTTTGAGTTCTGTTTTTTTATATTTTCAATTCCGGTAATCCGAGTTCGGTTCAAAACTTTCATAAATATTTGAATAGCAGGAGTTATGATACATGCCATTAAGATATAAGCCTTTATTCTGAAAACAAGAGAGGGATCTTCTGGAGGGAAGTAAGCCTTGTTAACGACAACCGTATGGCTCTGGTTAATCTTTTTATCGCGATTTTCTAAGGAAGAAGGTGAGTTCAAGATTTATGCTCAAATGTGTTTTTACGAAACCTGCTACTTGTTAATATCATCTTGGGCGAAAATGTGGCAACTGGAAATCCCGGTAACAAGTCACCTTTCAGCTTACTGAATATTAATAAGTTGTTAGAAAATACGTATCATTTCCAGTTTTTCCAACAATCTGAATCTGAATCACTTCAAGTATCGTGAATTTGTGAATCCGGACTCAAAGCTTTTAAACCCAAACCAGAATAAAGCCAGTGCAATAAGCAATAAAAGAGGATTGACGTGTCCATGCCAGAGGTAGAAACCAAACGAAAGCTGGTCCGGAGTATTCATCAATAATATGGTCATCAAGTTGTTTCCTGTATGGATTAGGACAGCAGGGAATATGCTGTTAGATCTCCAGCACAGGTAGCCCAATACCACAGATAAAATGAGGAGTTGGATTATCCACCAAATCTGAAAGTGTAGAATTGCAAATATCAGCGAAGTCCACAGAACAGCCTGGGTTGGATTAATGGATCGTTCAAGAGTGCCCTGAAATATACCTCTGAATATTGTTTCCTCTATTATTGGCGCAGCAATAACAACTCCGAGAATAATCCAGATGGCATCACCAACTGATGTGAATTTGAAGGCCATATTGAGTTCTTCAATCCTTTCAATCGGCATGGGCATGATAAGCGAGACAACCCGGTCTAACTCATCAAGGAGAATCACATTGCCGACTACAAGCATTGTTACCGACATCCAAATTTTTCTTGGTAGAGGATTCCAACGGATCAATTTCTTTACAGGGAATCCCTGTAGTTTGATAAACAGGAGAACAACCACAAACATTAGTAATTCTGTAAGAAAGAATTCCGCTTTTCCGGCCCAGGGGCTGATAAGTGGGGTTGTAAAAAGCATTATTCCAATTAGAATCAACATGATAGAGACCAGGTCGATTGTCTTCAGGTTGTGCTCCGGTTCTGTTTGATCAGGTTTAAGCACCTCAAATGACCTCAGATAAATCCTTAACTAAACCAATTAGTTAGAAATCTAAGCAGAGAAAGCTTGAGTTAAAATAATTATCTGTGTAAATTTAACTAAGTTCAATTAAAGACCGAGAAGATGACACAGCCAGAAACGGAATCAAATCAGGAAGTGATCAATCCAGACGCTGAACTGATTGAACGTTGCCAACAAAATGATGAAATAGCTTTTCAGGAACTCGTTGAATTATATCGAACACGAGTTGCCAGTATTGCTTACCAGGTATTAGGGAATTATGAAGATGCCCGTGATGTAGCTCAAGAAGTATTTATAAAGCTATACAAAGGTATTCACGGCTTTAATCCTAAGAAAAAATTCTTCACTTGGCTCTATCGTCTCACCGTAAATGCAGCGATTGATTTTCTTAGGTCGAAAAAGAGACGCAGGTATGAGCACTCAATTAACGAAAATCCAGAACAGTACCTGAATATCCCTGAAGTTGACTTCGATTCAATCGCCTACGATTTTGAACGAAAAGAGTTACGTCAGATTTTCTTTAAACTCGCCGACCAGCTTAATCCAAAACAAAAGGCTGCATTTGTACTTGTAGACCTCCAGGATTTCTCAGCAGATGAGGTTTCAGAGCTTCTCGATTGTCCGAAAGTAACACTTAGATGGTATCTCCATGAAGCCAGAAAACGCATCCGCAAAGCTATTGCGAAAGAACACCCGGAATACGCTCGGGGCAGGAAGCTGAAGCAATAGTCATTTCTTTTGATAGTCAAATAACAGACACACACAGGTAGCCATCTCTTTAGATGTCAAGTACCAATATCGGATAAATCCCCGCTCACCAGACCGCAAGGGAATGAAATCATTATTGACACTTGTATTCTGTCTGTTTATATTATAAGTAGTAGCAGTTTAAACATGTCAAATTCTGTATCCGTCAAACCAAAGGATTCAAAACCATGAAAAATCAACAATGGTTGCTAATTACGGTTGCAGCACTAATAATTTTTGCAGGATGTGCTGAGAGAAATACTCCCCTTGTATCTACTGAGGACTACGCTTTTAAACTTGTCAGCCAAACTCAAACAAGCGGTTGGGCAGTGGATATAGCCATCGCCGGCGACAGTGCATATGTTGCTGAGCAAGAAGGTGGGGTAACAATTTGGGATATCTCAAATCCAGAAAATCTAAAAATTAAAGATACGCTTTCAACATCTGGGAACGCCAAGATGATTGAATTCGATCCAATAACAAATCTTTTTTTTGTAAATACCTCAGATAACCTCGGTGGGATAGAATTTATTTCTTATGTGGATCATCATGGTATTCACGAGCCCAAACGTTCTTTTGGTCAAGTTGGTTCAGGCACAATGTACGGCATGGCATATCGCCAAGTTTCACCTGATACGGTGATTGTCACCGGTATAGATGCAACTGATGGACTATTCATCAGAACGGTCTATTGGGATACTCAATTCAATGAGTGGCAACCGGGATATGGAAGTTCCTGGGATGTAATTAGTCTGGATTATGGAAAAATGCGTGGGCTATATTATGATAATGATCGAATATATGTTGCAAATAATCAAATGGGAATTGCAATTATTAACATGAATTACGGGGATGAAACTGGCGGATTTGATTTGACCTTACTTGGTTCGATTGATACACCAGGTGCTGCAAGAGCGGTTGGTGTGAATGATGAAAAAACTCATGTTATTGTTGCGGATTGGGAATCAGGTTTGGTAATTATTGACGTAACTGATCCCGCAAATCCAGAAATTGCAAGTACCATCCTTCCTGAAGGTGTTCGTCGTGCAATCAAGTTGGTTGTCAGGAATAATGTGGCTTATTTTCTTGATCAATACGACGGTATGTTTGCTGTAGATGTTAATGATCCTATCAATCCAGTGTTGATTGGAAAGTACAGAACTCCAGAGCCAACCTCGATTGAGGTGACTGATGATTATATTTTCGTGACCGATGAAAATCTCGGCATAATCGTCCTTGAATGGCGCAATCAACCGTAAATTATGTAATGTGAAATAATTGCACCTACGGTAGTTTTACAAACTGGCAGAGTTAAATCAGGAACAATTCGCCTTGCGTCGAAGTTGAAGAATTAGATTTGGAGTTTACGGTCGAACAGTTAGGCTATCATCTTTTATACTTCTATGGTGCATATGTAGATGTTTAATAGTCCCTTATAAAAGTGGAATTTGATAGTCCGGTTTCTCCGATTTTGTTGAAAGCTCTCGTATAACATTTGAGACCTTAGTTTGTTTTGATAATGCAGGACGTTAACCATTGAGGATAAAGTGTTTATTCAAATACATGAGGCTTGGACGTTAAGAAGTTACATAGTTGTTGTTGTACTGCTTGTACTTTCAATTGCCGGACTCAGTCAAGCTGCACATTGGATCTCCCTTGATCAAGCCAAATCCGAGATCGAACCAACTGTTCAGTTATTAGAAGAGACTGATACCCACGTTTTGATACAGTGGGATATAAGTGGTTTTTATGTTGATGATCTTAAACTTAACGGCGTGGATTATCAGCGGATTAACCTGTCCAAATCCGAACAACTTCAATTTGGTAATCCAGGAGAGCCATCCTTTCCAACCTTAGTGGAAATCATCAAGTTTCCTCACAATTCCAAAGGGAAGGTAGGGATCATAGATGTCGAATGGGAGAAGGTTGGAACCTTCAAATTACCTCCAAAACAAATGCCTACGCGTGATGACGGCTCCTCGTCGCCACCATTTGTGTTCAACGAAGATGCATACAACTCAGAATTGGCTACACCTACTGAAATCGTTTCGGTTAATTCAGTTCAGGGTTGGGGTGGAGTTCCCGTAGCGGGAGTCTCAATAAATCCCATTCGCTTTTTCCCATCAACCAATACACTTGAAATTGCACGACGCATGGTTGTACGAGTTGATTTTGTAGCCGGTAATACTGATATCGTTCAACCTCGAGTTTCAAATCCTAAAATGCAGCAGGTGCACCAGGCATCAATCCTGAATTACAGGCAACTTGATCTTAGACCACTCGATGCAGATGAAAATGAACCGGTACGTCTTCTCCTTGTACTGCGTGAAGAAGCTCTTGAAACATCTATGCCATTGATTAATTTCTACCATAGTACAGGATTAAGGACAGAAGTTATTCTTGCAGATGAAATCGAAGATCCGGAAGTACTAAAAAATATTGTCCGGGAATTCTTTATCGGAGGGCTTGAATATGTGTTTTTCATTGGAGATGGGCATCGTTTTGAGTCTGATGTTCCAATGTTCTACTGGGACCCGGAGGATCCGGGTGAGCAGGTAAACGATACCGATACTCACAGTGACTCCTGGTATGTGTGTCTTGACGAACCCGATGAAGATGGATTTGACGACCACCTCCCTGATCTTGCAATCGGCAGGTTGACGTACGAAGGTCCCGATGATCTTGCTGAACTCGAAATTCAGATAGCCAAAATCATGGACTACATGACATGGAATTTTGAACAAAGGGATAACATTAACTGGCTTCAAAGGTCGGTACTTGTTGCTTCAGACGATGAACAGGATGGAGTGCCTGTTTATTTAATTGCAAAAAGAGGTGTCGAAAGATTTGATTATGGCTTACCGGCACCGGATATGATTCCCATCTATGGCGATGATAATGATGTAAATATAAATACTGTGATTGACGAGGTCAATGGGGGCGGTGCGGGTTTCTTCAACTATCGAGGGCACGGAAACGAGACCACGATGTACAGACCGTTGCATAACAGGAGTATCGATGGAAACATTGTTCGGCAGATGGATAACCGCAACATGCCATTTATACTGGTTTCATCTGCCTGCTTGAATGCCAACATTGCAACGCGTCGTGCCGATTGTATTTTGGAAATATTCCAAAAATATAATGGTGGTTCAGTATCTGCACACGGGTCTGTAATATCAACTTTTACAGATGGTAATTCATATTTTGATCAGAGAATATTCCGCGCATTTTTTGATGATGGAGTGTATGATCTAGGGTATGCAGCTAATCTAGCCGCTACTGAATTGGTTATTAGATATGATGATAATCGGTGGCCATGCATCGGAAGAATGAATATGCGAGCATACATTTGGCTTGGAAATCCAGCCCTGGAATACAGGTTCGTGGATCCTTTTGATCTTGAGGTAGATATACCTGGCGCTTTGATAGTCGATACAGAATGGATTGAAGTTTCGGTTACGGCTAACGATGAACCGGTTGAAAACGTACGGATCTGTGTGAAAAATGAAGATGATTCAATTTATCAGGTTGGTTATTCCAACAATGATGGTGAATTAATAATTGAATTTGATCCTCGGTTAGAAGGAGCCCAACTTCTGACATGGAGTGCGTATTATCGAGATGCGTTTTTAAGTCAGGGTGAAATCCTTGTAGCTGACGGTTTCGGAGTGATACGAGGTCAGGTGATCGATGCTGCAGAGGAATTTGTAATTCAAGATGCAGAGGTTCTGCTTTCTCCTTTCAATGTAGAGGTAATCACCGATGTTGAGGGTAACTATGTAATCAATGGTATTCCCGAGATGGGAGACTATACTTTGCTGGTTTCTGCTGAAGGATATAATTCTCAAATTCGTGAGGGCATCGGCGTTGTGGAGGAAGAAGTTTCTGTAGAAAATTTTGAAATGAGATTTGGAGAGGTAGCGCTGGATTCGACCGAATTCAACCAGTTACTTGAAGCAGATGCACAATTCCAGAGAGACCTGATTTTTAGAAATGTTGGAAATGACGAATTGACCTGGAATGTTTATTTTGAGATGCAGGATATTGTCATACCCTACGAATTAATTGATTCCCGAGAGATTGCTGAACAATTTGGCGACTTCAGATTGAATGGGGTTGTCTTTGTAGAGGATCATTACTATGTTGCCGGTGGCAATAATAACCGGGACCCAAATTATTTTTACAAATTAGATCGAGACGGCATACTTGTCGAGATGCTTGAACAGCCTGAAAGGAGTTTTGGTGTTGGTATTCAGGACATGGCATGGGATGGAGAATACCTCTACGGTTCTTCGAGCAACAGTATCTTCCAAATGACACTCAATGGTGAATTAGTGAGGGAATTTGATGGACCATACAACCCGAATACGGCACTTACAGTAGACGATTCGGGTAACTTGTGGGTTGGGAATGGTAGAATGCCTCTGGTGAGAATTGACACTGACGGAAATATTCTGGAGGAAATACCAAATGAGTATTCTGTTCGGGCATTAGCATTTTACCCAGACTCAGAGGATGGTTATTCTCTCCAGATCATGGAGAGAGGTTTAGGGGATGATCCCATCATTCATGCAGCAAATCCGGAGACCGGAGATATTCGATTTGAACGGAATATAATGGAAGCAGAGGACGATATTCCTGCTGCTGGATTATTTGCATCGAGGGATATTACTAATTCTGGATGGAGTCTGGTCGGAATAATTAATGAAGGCGCATCGCGATTGCTAAAATCCTGGTATCTGGATTTTGAAATTGATTGGATCGAAGTCGATCCATCAGAGGGAATACTGGGAGCTGATGAAGAAGGAACAACGACTTTAGCATTGAATGTGGATGAAATTGCCGGTGGTACTGTTTTGGAAACAAATTTAATTCTTGAAAACTCCGGAAGAGATCCATTGATCACAATTCTTGTTACTGTTGAAGTTGAGAGTGAGAATAGTGTTGAAGAGAAAGAGGATTTCTTACCTGAAAAAATTACAGTCAGCAATGCGTTTCCAAATCCGTTTAACTCCACCACACAGATTTCAGTAGGGTTGGAAACACAGGGAAAACTAACCGTTACATTGCACGATTTGTCAGGGAGACGTGTCTCCACAATTTATAGCGGGGTTCAAACTGCGGGTACTCACGATTATTCAATATCGGCAGACCTAATGCCAAGTGGTCTATATCTCCTGAGAATAAATTCAGGCACCCAGCAATTTGTCAGGAAGGTGACTTTAGTCAGATAAAATTCCTTATCTTATAAACCACCGGGTAGTACGGTATACACTTAGTTCATATCTGAAGAGGGAGAAATGAAGAGGAAAAGTGACCAGAGGGTGAAAGTCTTTTTTTACATATTGTTAACATTTGTTTTCATTTTAACGAGTGTAGGCATCAGCTTTGCCTCTGAGCGGAGTATCAGATCAATTTCTGTTCCCCATCGAGATGTAGATATTACATTAAATCCTGGTGGTAACCAGCAATTTTCGAGAAATGAAATACTTGATTTCCAAGCAGATGCCGTTGAATTGGAGGTGACCGGAAATAACCAATTCATCACGGTTGAACTGGACAGCATGGTAAATAATGAAAATGACACTTTGCAGGTTCATACATGGTACAAGTTGTTTCTCGACAATAATGCACCAGCAGGTGAGGAATATGATGTGTTTGTTGTTTTCACCTACACCGCCGGGGATAACAGATCAGTACAACAGGAAGCCTATACCGTAACAGTAGCAAGCCTTGAGGCTGATTTTAATACTGATGTCGTCAGAGGACATATTCCTCTTGATGTTGAATTTGAAGATGTTTCAACTGGTGCCGGAATTGTTAACTGGTTCTGGGAGTTTGGTGATGGTCGAACAAGCCAACAACAAAATCCCTCACATACCTATCAACGTCATGGATATTATGATGTATCGTTGATGGTAACAAATCGTAATGGAGATCAGGACACTAAGATTAGATATGAATACATTGCCGCTGTTGATCCAGATTTGGATGAGCTCTCCTACGAAGATCCTGATGATTTGCCGAATTTTCTGACATTGCCCGAATCCAATGGATTTGAGGACATGTATTACAATGTTCGTTTCACTCCACCATACCCTCGCTATCAGATTATGGAAGCCAGGATAGCCCTGTTTGACCTTTTCGGGTTTAATGGGACTCCAGGTATGAAGGTCATTGTATGGGGAAGTGGAGAGCAAGACGGAGAGCCTGGATATCCAGGCGAAGCTCTTGATTCTGTATTTGTGCCATATGGTGATTTGCATTTCGGAAGCACCGAACCAGTCTATAATACTGTTGATCTTAGACAATTGGAGATCATTAACTATGGTGGTCAGGATTTCCATATCGGAGTTGAGATTGTTTCAGATGAAGAAAACGAAGATACACTAGCAGTTTATGTGGATGATGGTCGTTATGTGGATGTTTCAAGAAGTTTGTTCTGGAGCAATGATGATGAAATTTGGATGAAGATTGATGATGAAGACGCGTATGAAGATCCGTTTAATTTTGCAATACATGCTGTTCTCCAGTTCGCAGAAGATGTTCCAAATGGCATTGATCCTGCTAATTTACCAAACACACTATTGCTAAATCCAGCATTCCCCAATCCATTCAACAGCTCAACTACTGTTCATTTCCAAGTCCCGTTTGGAATACCTTTCACTTCAGCTCTGTTTGACCAAAGTGGCAGATGGATCCACAATATTGATGCTGGTATCGGGTCGGGCAATGGAAGTTGGGTAATAAATAAGGGGGAGTTTCCAACGGGGACATACGTTCTCCGCCTATCGACACCTTTGGATTCCAAATCTATGCAGTTGATATACCTGAGATAGATAAACTTTACTTGTCTTTCTAAATAAAGAAGCAGGTCAGCTAATGACCTGCTTTTTTTTACGTAAAAATCCTTATTTATAGGGTTGTGATTATAAATAATTGAAGCGGTTCGTTCTTTTTGTCACATACGGTTGACCGATTGTAGGGAAATGGTTATATTACCACTTCATAATCCCAGTTTGGACAGGTCTAATTGGGTATCAGATAAAGCGGATTGGAGAAAAACATATCCTTGCACTGACTGAAAACTCCAGCCGCTTATTGTAATTTTGGAAAAGCTTTCGGATTGGTAACCATCCGAAAAAATAAATCAGGAGAACATTTATGGAACCACGCAAAGTCATCATCATGGGTGCTGCAGGTCGTGATTTTCACAATTTTAATACAGTCTTTCGCGGAAACACAACAGTCAAAGTGATCGCTTTCACTGCTGCTCAGATTCCGGATATTGATGGCAGACGTTACCCGGCAGAACTCGCCGGTGAAGGTTATCCCGAGGGGATTCCAATTTATGCAGAAGCAGATTTAACTGATCTGATTAAAGAACACAACATCGATGAAGTAGTTTTCTCATATAGTGATATTCTTTATTCTGATTTAATGAGCAAATCCGCAATCGTAAATGCAGCAGGTGCAGATTTCAGGCTGATCGGACCGAATGCTTCAATGGTAAAATCCACCAAGCCTCTTATCGCCATTACCGCGATTCGTACGGGATGTGGCAAAAGCCAGACGACACGCAGGGTTGCTGAACTCCTGACCGAAGCCGGGAAAAAGGTTGCTGTTATTCGTCACCCGATGCCTTATGGCGATCTCGTAAAACAGAGAGTTCAACGCTTCGGATCACTCGATGATCTCAAAAAGCACGATTGCACAATTGAAGAAATGGAAGAATATGAACCTCATATCGTTCGGGGAAACCTCGTTTTCGCCGGTGTCGATTATGAAGCAATTGTGAGAGCAGCTGAACAAGAAGCTGATGTGGTCTTGTGGGATGGTGGAAATAATGATTTCTCTTTCTACAAACCGGATTATACCATTGTAGTTGTTGATCCACTGCGTCCTGGACATGAATTGAATTATTACCCGGGTGAAGTCAACTTGCGCATGGCAGATTGCGTTGTTATCAACAAGATTGATAGTGCAGATCCTGACGATCTGGACGAGGTTCGTCACAATATTCGTGAAGTTAATCCAAATGCAACGGTAATTGACGCAGCTTCACCAGTCGCAGTTGACAATGCTGACCTGCTCCGTGGAAAAACCGCACTTATCGTTGAAGACGGTCCTACACTTACACATGGTGAGATGGAATTTGGTGCAGGTGTAGTTGCTGCAAACAAATTCGGTGTAAAAGACATCGTTGATCCTCGACCATGGTTGAGAGGAAAGCTTCTTGATACTTTTGAAACTTACCCTTACATCGGATCAATTCTTCCGGCAATGGGTTATGGTGCAGAACAAATGGCAGACCTCGAGAGAACCATTGACGCCGTTGACGCTGAAGTGGTTGTGATCGGTACTCCCATAGATCTTAGAAGAGTGATCAATATCAAAAAAGATACTGTTCGTGTTTCTTATGATCTACAGGAGATTGGCAAACCTGATATGAAGGACGCATTGGCAAAGTTTTTGTAGCCAATAACAGATAATCTCCGAATGAATCTTTCTCAGGAAAAACGTGCTGTAATAGCACTGGGCGGGAATGCAATTTCCCCGCCTGATAAAGTTACCGAAATCGCAGGGCAGTTCCAACATACTCGCGAAAGTCTGAATGAGCTGTTGAAGCTCATTAATCGCGGGTTCCAGATTGCTATAGTACATGGCAATGGACCTCAGGTTGGAGCTGCCTTACGACGTGTAGAAATGGCTCGGCATGACTTGCCCGATGTTCCTTTGGGTCTGCTTGTTGCGGACACTGAGGGATCAATGGGTTATATGATTGAGCAATCCTTCCAGAATGTCCTTGTGAAGGCCGGAATAAAAAAGGATGTTGTTACTCTTGTAACTCAGGTCCTTGTAGACAGGCATGATCCAGCACTTCTTAACCCCTCCAAATTTATTGGTCGCAATTTCACTTTCGAAGAAGCAAAAATTCGAATAGAGAAAGAAGGTTGGGAGATGAAATCCTACGGGAATTCTGATTCCTGGCGACGTGTAGTTGGCTCACCTCTACCTATTAGTATTATTAATGCTAGGATAGTTCGCCAATTGATTGATACTGGAGCGATCTTGATCACAGCGGGTGGTGGGGGTATCCCCGTATATTTAGATGAAGAAATGGGGTTGGAAGGTGTTGATGCAGTAATAGACAAAGACCTTGCAGCTGCGATATTAGCTAAAGAAATTGATGCTGAAATTTTTATCATCATAACGAATGTGGATGGAGTTTATATAAATTTTGGGAAACCGGATCAGCTTCGGATTCCCAAAATGACCGCTGGAACCGCTTTGGAACATATGGCTGATGGACAATTTCCAGCAGGTAGCATGGGTCCAAAGATTAAAGCAGCGACTGAATTCCTTCAGAATGGCGGAAAACAGGCGATAATATGTGATATCAAGCAGTTGGACAGAGCGATGGAAAACCAGGCAGGAACGATAATAATACCTTAGTAAAACAATACAAACTAACGGATTGAAATGAAGATTCACGAATATCAAGGAAAAGAAATTTTCCGCAAATACGGAGTAGCTGTCCCGGACGGAGGGGCTGCGTTCAGCCCGGATGAGGCAGTGGCAGTCGCCGAGCGTATTGGTGGAGAAGTATTCGTCGTAAAGGCGCAGATTCATGCGGGTGGTAGAGGCAAAGGTGGTGGAGTCAAGATTGCTAGATCACTCGAAGAAGTCCGCGAACACGCAGAGAATATCCTGGGCATGAATCTGGTTACTCACCAGACTGGTCCGGACGGACGAATTGTCAAACGACTTCTAGTTGAGCAGGGTGCGAACATCGCTCGGGAACTATATGTTGGTATAGTACTGGATCGCGAATCGGCTGCAGATGTATTTATGGTTTCCACTGAAGGTGGAATGGAGATTGAAAAAGTAGCAGCTGAAACCCCGGAAAAGATTTTTAAACAACGTGTCGATCCGGCTGTTGGACTGAAATCATTTCAGGTTTACCGCATGGCACTTGCTCTCGGTCTTGAAGGTGATCAAATCAAGCAAGGGAAGAAATTCCTGACAGATTTGTACCAGGTCTATAGGGAAAGTGATTCCTCCTTAGCTGAGATTAACCCTCTCGTAGTTACCACTGAAGGTCAGGTTATTGCTGTCGATGCGAAAATTAATTTCGACGATAATGCCATGTTCAGGCACAAAGACCTGATGGAATTCCGTGATCTAGATGAGGAAGATCCATCAGAAATCGAAGCCTCAAAGTTTGACCTGAATTATATCAAACTCGATGGTAACGTAGGTTGTATGGTAAACGGCGCTGGTTTGGCAATGGCAACAATGGACATTATCAAATTTACCGGTGGTGAACCAGCAAACTTCCTCGATGTTGGAGGTGCGGCATCAGCGAAAAATGTCAGAGGTGGCTTTAAGGTCATTGTTAGCGACAAAAATGTAAAAGCTGTATTGATAAATATCTTCGGTGGTATCGTTCGTTGTGATCGCGTCGCCCAGGGGATAATTGAAGCCCTGAACGATCTGGATGTAGATATTCCTGTCGTCGTAAGATTAGCTGGCACAAATGCGGATATCGCCTCGAAAATGCTGCGAGAATCACCGCTTGATTTTATCGTCGCTGATGATTTCCGTGATGGCGCGGAGAAAGTTGTCGCTGCGGTAAAGTAACGATATAGATTCTGGACAAGATGTCCGGAGTTTATTG
>JABGPL010000130.1 GCA_018644935.1 Calditrichota bacterium
CAGTTTCTCTTACTTCCGGGATAAATTTAAAGTAGAAATGCTGTGCCACTTCATAAATCCCGTGCCACCACGTATAATCGGGTCCCATCATTGCCGCACCATGCCGGGCTCTTCTGCCCTCATGATGCCATATTTCCCAGTACGTCCATTCCACTTTGTTACTAAAGTTGGCAGGATTTTCTAAAGATTTATTTGCTTTAAGTATTTTCATGACCTTGCCAGCAGGTTTGGCGAACTTCTCATTGTAAAGATTCACCAGTCCGTCATACTGGGTGTAATGACCATTAACAAAAGGTTGGCTGTGGCATGCTGTACACACATCCTGCATATTACTTCGTTTGGTCTCCCAATTTTCCTGTAACTTGGAAACAGCAGGGCGCAGTGTCCATGAAATGCGTTCTCCGACATCATGGGTCACTTCCTGCTTGGATGTTGCTGACATATGGCAAGTTGCACATGTTGGTGCGGTGTAATAATCTTTACCAACGACCCATTCTTCAGAATCAAGATTCATCTTATCAATGTTGCTGAAATAGATGTTTCCGTGTTTGGATTCCTCAAAAATTTCTTTTTGTGGATGGTCAGGTCCGAGGTGACATTTACCACAGGTTTCTGGTTGACGAGCCTGAGCCCTATCGAAGGAATGCCTTGTATGGCATGCACCACAAGACCCTAGCGATCCATCTGGATTAATTCGTCCAATGCCTCCATTGGGCCAATTTTTCCAGGAAAGTTTGTTTGGGGAATTATCGTCTACTTCAACTCGTGTGCCATGGCAATTTTCACAGCCGGCTATGGCAACCGGATCACCACCTGCGACATGCGCCAGATATGCGTCAAGTGATTGTAATATTTGTCCGGCTTTCGCATGATGAGAATGCCCGACTTGCTCGGCTTCTTTTTCATGACACTGGCTACAATCTTTGGGTGAAACAATTGTGGCGATAAGTTTACCATTGTGTTTGAAAGCATCGATATCGCCTTCTTCTGCTCCGTGACAATCAATACAGGAAATGTCATTTTCTCCATGATTAGAATTCTTCCACTGGAGATAGATACCCGGTGAATTCTTCTGATGACATTTTTCACAAGCATCTGCAAAAGAAATCTGGGTTGATAATAAACAAATACAAAAAGAAACAAGGATCAAACTGATCAGGGATACCTGATGCTTCATTTTGTTCTCCTTACATTGGACAGTAGTTGCGTCTGGATATTGAGGTGTTCAGTTCAGGTTGAAATGACGCAGGATAGTTTATCTTGTTATGCGTAATAAAGACTAAAATATTGGCACATGCAAGCAAAATTATAGGAGTGAAAATAAATTTTTAACGAGAAAGGGTAGAGAATAGCAAAAAAGCAGCAAATTAAGTTAAAAAACACAAAAACACTAAAATCCAGCGTTTATCGAGAAGTAATATTGTGGTCTCATACCCATTTTTGAGTCCTTGGACCAGGCAATATCCCACTCCAGCGGAAATATGCCAAGATCAAACCGCAATCCGAATCCAAATCCTTGAATCCAATCTGTGGGAACCCCATCATTACCAAGGTCTTCGGGTTTCCATGCAGTACCTATATCTGTAAAGATTGCACCTCGAACATTATTCATATATATCGGAAGTGGCCAGCCCATCAGCAGATACCTGATAAAGGGAAATCGAAATTCTGTATTTGCAAGTAAATATCGGGTTCCGACTTTTTTATAATACCCTACACCTCGCATAGGAGTTACAAATGTTGAGTAATATATGTCGTCAATTTGGTCAACAAGCACAGTGTTCTGATCGTTGTCCCATTGTGGATTAAACCAATTCATAACGCCTCCCATATAAAACCTTTGTGGATTCGTACCTTCCGAAACAGCACCACTGAATCTGAAAGCAAGGGAATAGTTCTTTTTGTAATTTATATAGTTACGCCAATCGAAAGATAAAGTAGCAAACTCGATAGATTCACCATTGTTGACTGATATTTTTGGGCTGCCGGTTAGATCCACTCTCCAGCGAGCACCATTTGAAGGTTCGACTCGAGATCGCCAAATAGATGTGTCATGAACGTACCCGATGTGTGGCATCACAGTAACGGTGGTAGATCCAGCTGGTTTTATATGATTATAGTATTGCCTATCCCAACCGATATCAGGAACAGATCTATCAATATAAACGCCACTGATTCCAAATTCAAGTCGATTGAACCTGCTCAATGGCAAACTGGTTGAAACGAATAAACCGTTATTTTGATCTTGCCAGTAATGGCGGTTACCACGGTAAAGGTATGCATAATGATAGAAACCAATACTGTAACTCAGACGTCTAGCAAGATATTCATAATTCATGAAAATATTACTCCACTCAATCGAGCGATAGAGATCGAGGCTAAGGTACAAATTGTGATTTCCAAGAACATCCGTAAACATAACCATACCAGATCCCTGCATAGAATAGTATGGGCTGTATCCCGCATTTACATATACAAGATCCGGACTAAGGTTTGCTGAGTAATCCCTGCTGGGATATAATCCTTCTGCATTTTTTGTTCTTAACTTGGATGAAATTGCTAATGAGTCATCATTGTTCGGCTCATTAGATACCATGTTTGAGCTTAATCGATTAAATATATAATAACTATAGTCTTTAAGTCCGAGTGATGACTTTTTTAAAGGTGTTTTCATCTCGGGTACTTTTATAGCTTCATCGGTCCTATAGGTCGAAACATGATAATTTTCATTGAACGGGTCATTCAATAAAAAAACATCATAACCATTGTTAAAGTAACTTGTGAAGGCAACAGCTTTTGTCTGAGGAGAAATGGTCGGCTGGAATGCTCCTGTAACGTAATTGGTGAAAGAACGGATCTCAGAAGTTGAAATCGTATGCAGGTATAAATTATACGCGCCAGTGCGATTGCTTACATAAAGAATTACATCTTCATCTTCAGGCGACCATATAGGAGTACGTTCAACAAATGGGTCATCAGTAATTCTCTTCATGATCCGAGAATCAATCTGTATCTGATAGACATCAAATTCCTCGTAATCTGTAAAGAGAATGCTCTTGTTGGCTCTTTCAGACTGATCGAGTGGGGCGTCACCTCGATTGGATGTAAACAACAGACTGCGACTGTCAGATGACCATGATGGATCTGCCTCGTCGTATATATCCGATGTAATTTTTTGAAGTTTACCGGATGTGACATTAACAATAGCGAGATCGCTGCGACCATTTAGAACGTGGATCAGCGCAATGTTCTTTCCATCCGGTGACCAAGAAGGGCTAAACAGCCCGTCAGAATTGAATTTGAATGTATTTGTGACTCTGCCTTCCTGTACATCTATTATATACAGAGCATCCTCGCCCCCTGACTTCGCACAGAATGCAATGTTCTTACCATTTGGTGACCAGGATATTCCGGGACGAAGCCAGTGGAGTTCTTCAAACCTGCCTGATCTCTGTCCACGCACCAATCTTCGATGAACTTTTCCGTCTAATGTGCTCATCAGATATACATCAAAATAGTCCGATCTATCTGACAGGAATGCGATCCATTCACCATTTGGTGAGATGGCAGGACTGTTATTGATATAGCAATAGTCTTCCTGATGATTGGTCAACCGGGTAGAGGATTTATCCAGTTCATCCATCTTTACAACTTGAGGCCAATACCGTTCTTTAATCCACCGTCGCCATCTTTTTGATAGTTCTTTTTGATCTATCCCGATTGAAGCACGCAAAGCCCGGTCAAAATCACGCATGTCTCGAATATGGCGCAGCATCTCTCCGATCTTTTCATCACCGTACCTCATCGCGATCCAGTAAATCACAGACTGCCCGGCTTTGTAAACTCCTGCGTAGCCGAGCATGTCGAATTGTTGAAGTTCCGGGAGTAAATCGTTTATCACAGCGTCTCTCAAAATCATTTCTGTTTCGAGATCTAGCCCACCTCTGGATTGATATTCTGCTAAACCCTCTGTGAACCAAAGTGGAATGCGTGATTGAGTCAACCCGGTTACAACAGCTCCAAATCCTTTCCCGAAAAGGTGATTCAGAAACATCGCATGTGTCAGTTCATGGTGCAGAACATGGCGGAATTTCTCGTGATTTCCTTCAAAGGGTACAACGACTCTGTTTTTTAAGAACTCAGTGAAGCCCCCAGTTGATTCAGAAGGGGAAACCCCGCTCAAGTTAGTCTGTTCAAAATCGTTGTGAGATTGATATGTTATTACAGATATTGGATCATTATAATCATGTACATATCCGAATTTTTGGGATAGCTCTTCAAATGCATCTTCAGCAATTTCAGCGGCCAGATCGGCAATCTCTCTGCCATCCTGATTGTAATAAATGTTAAAATGCTCAGTTGTAAGGAACTTCCAGGTAAAATATGTGTAGTTGACATTATTCTGACCAAATGTTGCTGACTGAGCAACGCTTGCAGAGATGGAAACAATGATTGCGGCAAGTAAGATTGCATAGAAATCATGGAACGATAACCTAAAGACAGTTTTTGTGCTTCTGGACATGAATGCTGAATACCTTGAAATCATTGAAGAAAATTGCATTTTTACTCAATCCCTGACCTAGTTGTGAATCTGAATGTGGAAAACTCACAAAACTGTTGTTTTTTGCGCCACTCTTATATATAATATAATCATGAAACAAAAACACAACATAGACACTCAGATTTTACCGAAGATCAGGTTGAATAAAAAGAATTTGGTTACTTTCATCATCGGAACCGTGGTGATAGTAATCGGTTTTATTTTGCTATCAGTTGGTCCCTGGGACAACCCTGTTTCTCTAAGTATTGCACCTATTGTTTTGATATTAGGTTATTTGGTTATATTTCCAATGGCGATTTTCATCGGTTCCAAGCAAGCTGAAGAAGATATTGAAAATCCACAAAGAAATTTATCCAGAAAAAACACTAAATAATCAAGAAAAAAAATAGTTTCACAGATGGGCGATTAACTCAGTTGGTCTAGAGTGCCTGCCTTACACGCAGGATGTCGTTGGTTCGAATCCATCATCGCCTACAGAACTGACCCTTTATAAATACGAACCCTTGTCATGATTTTTTGACAAGGGTTTTTGTATGCATATAATGGAAAGTGTATTCATCGTGGAGTTACAATTGCTCCCATTCCTCCCGTAACAAGCCAAATAACAGTTTATCAAGTATTTGACCTTCCCATTTACGTAAGTTACGCAATGTACCTTCATGTTTGAAACCGATATTTTCGATTACTCGAATTGCTCGTGGATTAAATGACCAGGTTTCAACACCGATGCGTAAGACCTGAGTGTTACTGAATTGATAGTTTAACCACAATTGCAGTGCTTCGGTTCCCAATCCTTTGTTCAGGTAGGCATCATCCTGGATGCTTATGCCGAGATTACAGGAATAGGGATTGTCTTTGTGACCATATCGATTGACGGTTCCAATGGGAAGATTGGCAGTTGTCGCAATGATCGCATTTCCTCTCACATCGGGTTTGTCCTGTTCACACCTCTCTGCAAATGCTGATTTGTATTTCTCGATTTGCTCAGGTTGTAACGTGGTATAATTACGTTCCCAGGGTGCATCAAGTAAAAGGTGTTCTCCAGTAGAAAACCAACGGAGACAACTCTCAACATCGGAGGAAATGGTGTCGCGAAGGATTACTCTTTTGCCAGCGGTTACCACCTGAGATTTTGTTTGAAAATCTCTCATTCTATCCTCCTGACCTATTTGTACGCACTTTTTGAGATGGGTTTGCCCATGCACATGGAATTCCAATCAAACATTTACCGCACACATCAGACAACCCGATATTGCTTAGATGCGCGTCGTTTTCTAAACACATTTCATAACATCGGAACCGATCAAAACCACTCTTGGAAAGCGAATCATTTACACAACGTTTTAAACATTTATCACAGGTGTAGTTTAGCTTAGACAGACAGAAATCTTGTTCAGGTCTTTTAGTTGGCTCTAATCTGCAATCAGTTATAAAACTCTCCAGCCGACCAGAACAACCCTTCTGAGTGATAAGCATATTGTTTTTGCCGAGTGTTCCTATGCCTGCAATATATGCTAAATGTCTGTGTGACCAATTGCTGATTAGCTTCTCGGGTGTAAAGTTGTGGGTGGCTGGAGTAAATTCACATTTAAAACCCTTTCCTTCAAAGAGTGCTTTCATCTCGGGCTTGATCTTAGAGCTCAATGAATTCGTTTTAATATATGCCTCTCCCCAGATTTGCGAAGCGTTACGTCCTTTGTTGTTTGATTTACCAACTTCTTTCCTGTATGGAATGAAATAAACAACCACCGTAGCAGCATTCACCAAAATATCTTCAGGCATTAAGTGCTCTTGTGATGTCCATTGTCGAAGCTTGACAAAGATAACATCTTCTGTACTGGCAAATCCTATTATTGGTTCTTGCCAGAATTTAAATTCATTTTTCTCATCCTCTGATATAATTATCTCTGCAATGATGCGCCTAATTTCATTTATTATCTTAGATGTAGTTGTCATGGTGAATTGAAATCCATGTTTCTTTTGCCGAAATAAATGCTTCTTTAAGAAATGATTCCGTTGTTCTGTATTTTGAATGAGTCATCATAACCTCCAGCATAACTGGTTCAGAGTAATTCACCAATCTGAGAGTTGAGCACATTTTCTTCCAATCAATAAATCCTTTGCCGGGCAGTACGTGGTCAATAAATGGAGCAATTCTGTCTGAAATGTGGACCGCGAATACTCTGTCGACATAACGTTTAAGAAGATCAAAGGAGCGCGGACCGTCGATTTGATCGTGCGAAGAATCGTAACATAGCCCAGAATAATCCGGATCAAGCTCAGCCAATGCCAATTCAACCAGAGTTGTCGCGGGTCCTGGCATTACATTTTCCAGAGCAATCCGAATTCCATTATCCTCGAGAATAGGCGACAGTGCATTACAATTATCAATAAGATTTTTGAGGTGGTCTTGTAATGCCTCTGCGTGAAAACTGAAAGGACCGCCATGAGCCACAATTCGATTCATACCTAATTCTGATGCAACATCTATAAGTTCAATGGTCGTCTCAACTGCATTTGGGCGAACTAACATGTCACCGTGAATGGTATCGGATTCGAGGTTGTTTTCCTCCAGGAGCCGAATGATATTCTTACATCCACCGGGTGTAAGAAGGCTCGAATGATCTTGTTTTGATCCGAATGAAACATGCGAAAATCTTTCTTGACTGATAAACCTTAGTTGCTGGTCTAATGGTAGCCCATAATCGAATGAGGTAGAGATTGACAGCTGTGGCACATCAATATTTTGATGCTCATCATTCATCAAGCGGGATATTCAACTCCTCTGTTCCCTCCAAAACAAATCTTCCATCCTTAATAATATCAATATACTTACTATCAGGTTTCACAACTGAAATAAATCCGATTGTATCATAAGGCAGTGTTATGTCGGTATGAGTGTTTGTATATGCCTGGTTGATATCAGTCTTTCGGAGTGCTGATTTCTCGTTTTCGCGGGACATGATTTCTTTATTATTAAGCAAGTTATACACTTGTTTGTCCTCCTGCCAAGCGTAACATGTGTCTCCAACTGCGAAATGTGGTCCCATCTTTTCAACAATAAGGATCGGCATAATATCAATAATGTTGTGTTTTCTTGCAACGACATACGCTAGTGTGTTTGTTCCAATTGCGAATTCACCGATTGGCAGAGTATCGTTCGGGAAGATGAGATTTTCATGAACGTAATTTCTGTTATCTTGGTCGTTTTCGAAATTCTTGCAGGAATAATCCTTGATGAATCCGTCTTCAAATGTCAGCTTTAGATCCACATATTTTAGTCCACTCAGGAACGTCTCTTCGATATGTAACACTCCCGTAGTGCCCTTTAATTGAGGAGAGGTGAAGACTTCACCTACCGGGATGTTCATGTCAGCTCCACAATTGTTGAAATTGGTTTGGATTTTCGGATTCACTAGCGGCTGCATTTGAACCATCAGATCTGTTAGGTTACCGTCTTTTCCCTTTATATGGACAAATTTCGCCTGATCGAGAGCATCTATCATTTTCTGTTGTATGGTTTCATATTTCTCCGAGTTCAGCATATTGACTTCCATGATATCTTCAAAGATAGATTCGAAGTTGTCGCCGATCTCAGGAGAGGGAAATGCGACAATGGAAAAGCTCGTCTGAGAGAAGGGTATGAACTTATCCTGTAGCATTCGGTGTTTGTTCTCATGCTGCTGATAAAGGGACTGTTGTTCTGGAGAGAATTGAATACACTCGTCTTTTTTTTCTGGTTTGAAAGCACTTTCACCAAATTTTTCGCAGACAATAATTCCCGAATATTGCGAGGTTATAGTTTTACATTGCATGTGGGCTTTTTCATTGTTCTGAATTGTCCTGGCGGAGTAGTCCTCATTGAAGAAGAGCGCACTATCAAACCTGTGATCATATCCGACCTGCTTATTTGGATCTGTGCTTTTTGGGAAATGTACAATGGCTGTTAGATTTACATCTCTCAAGTCTGCAATTACCTGCCTTATCAGCCGTTCCTGCCCAATAGCATACATTATGTTAACGGTAGATTTCCCAGAAACGTCCTTTCCTTCAATCTCAAATCCTCTCAAATAGGCATGCACAATCAACTGCGCGAGCTGTTTTATCTTTTTATCCGGGTATTGGTTGAGGAATTTTGCAGTTTTAATTTCATTGTCAGTTATGTTGATTCCATAACGGAAAAGGTATCGAAGATCAGAAAGGTCATAGTTTAGAATAATATCTGTGAAAAACTCGAAACCGGAGTCAAACATGGATTTTAGGTCAATTGCTACATCATCTGGATTATTATCTTTTTCGACGCGAGTTGCAATTGAAAGGGCGGATGAGTAGTTCATCTCACCAGAGTTATATAGTTCAACCAGATCTAAATAAACTCGGTTGTAGGACTCCATTTTGTAGATTCGATGCTGGAAAGCAAAACTGATGTATCTTCTAAAGGTGAGATAAAGTGAAGCCAACATTCCGCCGAATTCTTGTCCAAAAACTGTAACTGCATGTTTTGGGTTAGCATAGGAGGTGTCGTAATTCGAACCTCGGATTTCCTCGAAAAAGCTTTTGTTCGCAGCTGATAGTGTCTCAAAAGATCTCTCTGAAAAATATTCGTTGTTCAGGTGCTTTTCCAATTCAGAAGCTGAAAGGATTAAATCTCTGATTTTGCCAAAATAATTGTTGAATTCCGAGTATTTTTTAGGATCTTTTGTTGAAGTATTTTCTATCTGAATACCACGGATTGACGTCAGTGTGTTTTCATAACTCTTTAAGATCTTATCGTTTCTGTCGGTAAAATACAGCTTGCAATCAAACATGAAATCTCCTGGTTGTCTTGTTAATCGCCTCACCAGTTATGTACGGAGCATCATTCAATAATAAGTGATAATATTGAACGAAGCATTCAAGATAAATGATGCAATTAGTTGTTATCTTTATGGACATGTATTTAACTATCTGTGTTAAAAAATATAAGAAGGATTTGGGTATCTTCAAATCTAAGGGCGGCATTTTGATGTTTTTGAGGGAAGTAAACTTCTGAATGTAGATTGCCTATCGGTTAAGTTGGGGTCGCTACATTCCAATACAAATGCTCAATATCTCTAAATATGAAGCCTAAGTGAAGAAATCAAAACCAATTTGATTCCTCCAATCAAAGTCTTATTTCACCAATGTCACCCTCTGGAATTTTGAATTTCCTTCTGTTGTTTCCAATTTCAACATATATACCCCTGAAACAATATCTCTGGTATTCCACACAATACTCTGCTTCCCGGAATATTCTGTATTTTCCACCAGCGTCTCAACCAGTCTTCCTGACAAATCGAACACTTGTAGTGAAACAGGCATAGAACGAGGCAAATCAAAAGAAACTGTGACTGATGCGTTAAATGGATTTGGATATGCTGAAAGAGATATTGCTGTTGGAAGTGGAGGAGGAGGAGCATATGGGGCAGAAAGTAAACCGGCGCTATCGAAAGACAATAACTCATTGTAGTCAGAGACAAAAATGTAATTGTTCAATATTGACATTGATTCGAATCTGTTTACCCCACTAAAAGTTGCGACATGCCTTGGCCATTCTCTATTCCAGGTCGAGTAGACCTTAAGTACACCATTTGAGCTGATAAATGCGATATGATTTTGAAAGTCGACGAGTGTAAATATATACTCTGAAGCCATTCCGTGATCACCAATGTTAGTTTCAGAGACTACTTGCGGGTTATCGGAGTCTGCAATATTGACAATTACAAATTCAGAATACTCATAATACTCTAGCCTAAAACTATATGTCAAGTGCCTGATAAAATACACGAATTCATCTTCAACATGGAAGGAAGTTAAATAACTCCAAGTGTTCTCATATTCCGAAAATACCGGGATGCTCTCAATTAGACGAGGATTGGATCGGTCTTCAATATTGTAATGGTGAATTATGTGCCTATTATGGTAGTCGTTATCGTTGACAAATAAATCGTCCCCATAAACTCTGAACAAAATGCGATCTCCTTCAATTGTGCTCACCGGTGTTGGTTG
>JABGPL010000131.1 GCA_018644935.1 Calditrichota bacterium
ATTACACCCGCGGTTGCAAAAAATGAATATGGAGTGGTAATAACAATATCATCAGGACCAATTTTCAGCCCCATGAGTGCAACTAAAAGTGCATCTGTGCCAGAAGAAACACCTATGGCATGTTTAGCTCCAAGATAATCAGCAACTGATTTTTCAAAGCTATCAACCACCGGACCTCCTACATAACGGGTCGAGTCGATAACCTGAGTAACCGCTTCGAGAATCTCTCCGCGAAGGGAATTTAGTTGAGGTTTAAGATCTAATGGTGGAACTCGCATTGAATCTCCTTTATATGAGTACTTAACGACTATGAAATTGTAAATTGACGTTTTAATCTTGAACTTTTAATTTATCAATGTTTTCAATAAATTCAACACTGTCACAGGCAGAATTGTCCGCTTTGTGAAATAATGATCGCTAAATAGACAATTTCTAATTTCACATCTCCCAGCTGTCACGAAAATTGCTTGCATAACTATTCAATACAAGATATCTTTCCATTTATGGGTTCTTTGTCAACCCCGAAAATCAGCTAACAAGAGGAGATCACCTCTCTTGAATACACAATGTCCTCACAGAAAAAATCTCTTGTCTGAGCTTATTCTGAGAAGCCTGATGATTGCAGGATTCTCTTTTATCAGCATGTTCTTTCTATTGATTATAGGATGTCAAAAAGACATATTGCCTCCTAATCCATCCGGTACACTCGAAGCGACAGAAATTAACATTTCATCCACTTTACCCGGTGAGGCAGTAGAAGTCCGATTTGAACTTGGCTATCATGTAAACTCAGCAGACACATTAATAATTATCGACAGTGGTATGTTAAGACTCCAACGCTCTCAGCTTGAATCCAGTAGAAAAACTATCGATGCGCAGCGTCAACTCGCCATGTCAACAATTCTCCAAGCAGAGCGTGGTGTCGAATGGCTCACGACCTCGCTTGAGAGGGCTAATAACCTTCTCGAATCAGGTAACTCGACCCAACACCAGGTTGATGAATTGAATGCCAAACTTGATATTGCTCTACATCAAGCTGCAAATTCTAAAAAGCATCTGGGAGTCCTTGATGCGCAAGAATTCAGACTTAATTCCTCTCTCGCAGTTTTCGACAGACAGCTTGAAGATGCCGTTATAACTGCACCGTCATCAGGAACGGTGATAATGAAATATATCGAACCTGGCGAAATTGCTCAACCTGGGAAAACTCTTCTGAGAATAGCAAATCTATCACAGATGAAGGTCAAGATTTATTTGGCTGAGGAAGATCTGGATAAGGTCAAAATTGGATCTAAGCTACCCGTTCTGATTGATGCACTGGGTGGCAAATCAATTGATGGCGTTGTATCCTGGGTAAGTTCGGAAGCGGAATTCACACCTAAAAACACTCAAACCAAAGACGCAAGAACTCAACTGGTCTTTGCCGTAAAGCTACTCATCGATAACCCAGAAGGCAAGCTGCATATCGGTATGCCTGCTGAAGTCAAGCTTTAGCATTTAGCCACTATCCATGTTCCAGACAGGTAAAACAAAAGTTGCTCTCCTTCTTGAAGCCCTGGAAAAGAGCTATGGGAAGATTAAAGCCCTCCATCACCTGTCTCTGTCTGTTGAACCAGGTCAAATTGTTGGCCTGATCGGTCCCGATGGCTCAGGGAAGACGACGGCGATGCGCATAGCAACCGGTTTACTTACTCCCGATAACGGATCTGTCCGAATTCTGGATATTGATCCATTTATAAGGCCAAGGCAAGCCAAAGAACTCATCGGTTACATGCCTCAACGTTTCAGTCTGTATCCTGATCTGACGGTGAGTGAAAACCTCCGATTCTTTTCAGACCTGTATCTCGTTACCAAACATGACAGAATAGAACGCCAGGAAAGGCTGATGAAGTTCAGCCGCCTCGGTCCTTTCACAAATCGTCGCGCGAGTAAACTCTCAGGAGGAATGAAACAAAAGCTCGCTCTTATGTGCGCCTTGATCCATACGCCATCTCTCCTAATCCTTGACGAACCAACAACAGGGGTGGATCCTGTCAGCCGGCAGGAGTTCTGGAATATCCTAAGGGAACTTGCCGAGCAAGGGATAGGAATATTGGTCAGCACGCCATATATGGATGAAGCTTCATTGTGTGACAATATCCTGATGATGTACGAAGGTCGGATCATCGGTACGGGAAAACCAGAAGACATAACCACTCTATTTCCAGATAAACTTCTCGAAATTCGAGACATTGATATCACAGAAATCAAAAGAAAACTACAGATGAAGTATCCAACCCTGTCTGTTCAGCGTTTCGGTGATAAGCTGCATATCCCCTACTCTGATGAAGAACAATTTGAAACTATCAAATCCGCCGTACCAGATCGCACTCAGGTTAATCCTATCAAGCCGGGAATTGAAGATACCTTTGTCGCTCTGATGAGCAAACCAAATATAACTGCTGATTACATCTCAGAGGAGTCGGGTTAATGGCTTCTCTTGAGCAGAATACGGATAACACAGCCGTCCTGATTCAGAATTTGACTCGCAAGTTTGGAAAATTTGTCGCAGTTGACAACATCAATCTCACCGTTTCCCGAGGTGAAATATTTGGTTTCCTTGGTGCAAATGGGGCGGGTAAGACAACCGCAATAAGGATGCTATGCGGAATTCTGCGATCTTCAGGTGGAAATGCCTGGGTTGCCGGTATAGACATTAACAAGAAACCAGAATTGGTAAAACGTAAAATCGGCTATATGAGCCAGAAGTTCAGCCTTTACAACGATCTGACTATTTCTGAAAATCTGACATTTTATGGAGGAATATACGGGCTAAAACGAAAGGTGATTTCTCAGCGAAGCAGGGACCTTTTAGATAGACTGAAACTGGTCGGTTTTAGAAACCGGATGACGGGTGCTCTCCCACTTGGTTACAAACAGAGACTTGCTCTCGGTTGTTCTGTGCTACATCGTCCACGGGTTCTATTTCTTGATGAACCAACTGGCGGTGTTGATCCTGTCGCCCGTCGTGAATTCTGGGATCTCATATACGAATTATCTGATCAGGGAACCACAATATTTGTTACCACTCACTATATGGATGAGGCGGAATACTGCAATCGGGTCTCTATAATGGATCAGGGGCGGATCATTGCTTTGGGAAAACCTACAGAATTGAAGCAGGAACACAATGTAAAAACTATGCAGGAAGTATTCTTTGATGTAGTTCAGCCGGTGATTACATGAAGCGAATCCTTGCAATAGCACGAAAAGAGTTCCTGCATATACTTCGGGATCCTCGCAGCCTTGCAGTATCCATCCTGATGCCTTTGATGATGGTTCTCCTTTACGGATTTGCAATAGATATGGACTTGAAAAATATCCGGGTTGGAGTATTAGATTTCAACCGGAGTGCTGAATCGAGATCATTTATTAATGAGATGGTTTCCAGCGGATTCATCGTGGAATCAGCAAGGCTTTCCAATCGCAAAGAAATCGAGCCCGGATTCAGGCAGAATAAATATCGGGCTGTAATAATCTTCCCGGCTGACTTCAGCCTCTCCTTAGTAAAAGATCCTGTTACGCAAATACAAATTATTCTTGATGGTGCTGACGGCACTTCAGCTGCAACTGTCGCAAATTATTTAAATGCTGTGACCTCTCGAATTAATCTGAGTTATGCTAAGGAAGACTTTGGATTAGATATATTGCCAATAGAGACCAGAACTCGAGTGCTTTTTAATCCTGAGCTAAGGAGTGCACATTTTATTGTGCCAGGCCTGGCTGCCCTCATTATGATGATGATCTGCGCGTTGCTGACAAGTATTGCAATTGCACGTGAGAAAGAAACCGGGACAATGGAGCAGATTTTAACTACACCTGTTGTCGCTCCACAGGTAATTATTGGAAAAATCTTTCCATATATGGTTATTGCAGCCCTTGATGCGACTTTGATCTTTCTTGTTGGCAAGTTTGTATTCGGGGTTCCAATGAACGGCTCATGGTTTGCATTAGCCGGGTACAGCTTGATATTCATTCTAATCGCTCTGTCTCTTGGTTTACTGATCTCCTCAGTGGCAAAAACCCAGCAAGTCGCACTAATAGCCGCCCTGATGATCACATTGCTGCCAACTCTCCTGCTTTCAGGATTCATCTTCCCGATAGCGAGCATGCCGGCAGTTTTACAATATGTATCAAGAGTTATTCCTGCCACATATTATCTCGAAATTATCAGAGGTATTATTCTCAAAGGTGTGAATTGGTATCCAAGAATGGGTGGAATACTCACAGGAATGAGCCTGTTCCTTATCATATTAGCAATCAAGCGATTTAAAACGAGGTTGGATTGATCGCTCCGGTTCTATATCTAATCCGCAAGGAATTCCTACAGATATTTCGAGACCATGCGATGCGTGGGATTATATTTGTAGTTCCTCTCATTCAGTTGATGATATTCTCTTATGCGGTTACCACAGACTTGAAGGATATTCGGATAGCTATTCTTGACAACGATAAAACCATCGCCAGCCGAAACCTGATATCTGCGCTGGTCGAATCGGATTACTTCAAGCTAGTATCCACCGCTCCAAATCCCAAACATCTTAGACACAATCTTCTCACAAGCGATGCAGACGTAACCCTTTGGATACCGCTTGGATTCAGCGAAGATCTGGCAACAGGAAACGGAGCTCAGGTCGCTCTAAACGTCGATGGCAGTAATTCGAGCATCGCATTGCGTGCTCTTGGATACACCGAAGCGGTTGTTAGGTTGCAGGCGATGAAATCGCTGGAGAGCTTTATTCAAGCCTCTATTACCATCCCGTCTAATCAGACTCCATCAACTAATTGGGATCTGCAAGACGAGGATCAAATAGCCACTTCTCCCCGAATTGTACCGCAGATCATGAATCCCCGTCTGATTGAACCTGTAATGCGTTTTTTTTATAATCCAACTCTGGAGAGTAGGTATTACATGATACCAGGTATCCTCGTTCTGCTGATAACCCTGATCTCAGCTTTCCTGACCGGGATGGCTGTGGTAAAAGAGAAGGAACTGGGTACTCTTGAGCAACTGATGGTCAGTCCCTTAACACCTGCTCAGTTAATTGCTGGAAAAACAATCCCCTTTGTTGTTCTCGCGTATTTTGAGCTGGCAGTTGCAACAACGTTTGCGATCCTCTGGTTCAAACTACCGTTAGTTGGATCAATACCGTTATTGGCTTTGTGTGCTTTGGTATATTTACTGGTAACACTTGGGGTTGGGTTGTTGGTCTCGACAATTTCAAACACTCAGCAACAGGCGATGTTCACAGTATGGTTTTTCCTGATTTTTGGCATCTTGATGAGTGGATTTTTCTTCCCAATTGAAAACATGCCCGTAATAATTCAGAAAATTACGGTCATTAATCCTCTACGATATTTCATCGAAATTATTCGTGGAATCTTCCTGCGAGGGGCTACTTTTGACGATGTTCTGCCTAATCTATTGCCAATGCTGGTGATTGGGTTGGTGATTTTTTCGGCGGCAATTATGCGTTTCAGGAAACGTACCAAGTGAAGTGCTTTGAAGGTATGACAAGCGATCCTGCTTTTTCATCACGTGAAACCGTGATTCTCTGAAACCAATTAAGATTACTCTAAACAAAATTAATCAAAGATAACATCTAATTGATCCTCAGCATTTGGCGCATTCTCTCCAATGAATCCCTCTCTGCAATTCTTCGCATACTGTTGTAGGTTGTAAAGAAGATTACTATCAGAACTAAAAATGCCGCATAGTTAAAAAATGCTGCCCAGATTAGTGCCTTGAATCCCTCCTTGTTAATTTCATCACCTAATAATGTACACAAATAGAGATTAAGTACGCTTGCAACTGACACGATAAAGATCATACTCGGTTTTTCTGCAATAGACTGATATGGGTACAACATACTATGGTATAAAACAATCAATGGGAGAATTGTATTAACAGGGATCAGTATGTGAAACTTGTACTCTCGTAGAAACAACTCTACTTTCTCGGTCATTTTCCCTAACAAAACCATATTTACTCTTTCCTTGATCTTTTAGACCTGCGGATTCGGTCCATAATTAATCTAAAACCGAACGAATCATCAACTGCAATTGAATACACCGTCGGAATTGCGAACAGCGTTAGCAGCGTTGCAACTGCCAATCCCCAGACAATGGTTGTAGCCAGAGGTCCCCAGGTTTCGGATTTACCACCGAGTCCAATCGCCATCGGCATTAATCCAAGAATCGTTGTTACCGATGTCAGGATTATTGGTCTCAGTCTGATACGACCAGCCTCGATAATTGAGGTCCATTTATTGGATCCATTCCTGCGCTTATTGTTGATAAAACTCACCATCACGATAGCGTCGTTAACGGCAATTCCAGCCAGTGCAACCATGCCATACATCGTCATCAGGGAAAACGGGTTGCCGGTCACAAGCAGCCCAATCATAGAGCCAATAAATGCGAACGGCACTGTGATTAAAATGATTAGCGATTGTTTTATAGACTTAAACTGCGCACCAAGAATCACAAAAACGAGGATGATACCAACTATAAACAACTTACCCAGATCTTTAAATGCATCTTCGAATTCCTTGAATTCTCCCCTGAAATCAAGCCTGTATCCAGGATAACGAAGAGAAATATCTTCAAATTTTTCCATAACCTCTTTGTTGACCTTTATCGCGGAAGTTACACTTTTATTGATATTTGCAGAAACTGTGATTGCCCGTTCTTTCTCGAAACGCTTAATTTTAAATAAGGTCGGGGCTTCTTCAAGTCTGCATATGTTATCAAGCCTGACCATTGCACCGGTCGGAGCCATAATCATAAGTCCTCGAAGTCCATCGTATCCGAGATCATCACCGCCCTCAAGTTTTACTAGTACATCAACTTCCTCGTCACCATCCCTGAAGATAGTCGCCTGAACACCTGCAATTGCAGACCTGACTTCTCCGGCAACCATCGCAACACTCAATCCGTGCATTGCGGCTCTTTCTTCATCAATGATCACTTTGATTTCTGTCTTCCCAATTTGGTTATCATCATTGATTTCAAAAACCCCGGGCATTTGTCTGAGTTCAGCTTTGACAGCCTCCGCAACCTCTGCCAATTCTTCGAGATATTTACCCTTAACCTTTATCTCAACCGGTTTTCCAACTGGCGGTCCCTGGGACACTTCCTTTATTCTAATACTGGTCGGTCCCTCAATGTTCTTAACCTTCCCACGGAGATCTTCCATGATATCATCCATTTCCCGGTCGCGGAACTCACTTTCGACCAAATCAACGATAACCTGTCCAACATTATCCGCATAAATCCAATCGGCTTCAACCTGCATCAACCCGGTGTTACCGATGACTGTGTGCACCTCCCCTTCCTTTAGCTCTTCTGTGAATTTTTCTATTGCTCTTATAACTCTGTCCGTTTCTGCCAGAGATGTTCCAGATGGCATTTCGACCCAGACGAAAAATTGTGACCACTCATCGCCGCTATAAAGGTCCTGCCCTACCAAAGGAATTAGCATCGCAAGCAACACTGCCAGGATTAGAATTGACGGACCAACCAAATACCTTTTCCGAATTAAAGAGATTAAAATGTGAGTATAAATCTTTCTTAATCTCCTGAACCACCTCTGAGTGTGCTTGGCGTGTCCTCCCGCCCACTCTGTAAAGTGTGATGGCGCAATGAGGAATACTTCGATCAGTGATGCAACGAGAGTCAATGAAACAACAATTGGAATCACGCGCATGAATTTGCCCATGATTCCTGACATCAACATCAAAGGTAAAAACACTGCAATTGTTGTCAAAGTTGCTGATATTACAGGTGAGAAAACCTCCGAAGCTCCATCTATTGCAGCTTGCGCAGCACTCTTACCCAAATGTCGATGCCGGAAACAGTTCTCAACAACGATGATGGCATCATCGACAACCACACCAAGAACGAGCATCAATCCGAACAGTGCACTACCGTTGAATGTCTGACCGGATTTGCTCATAAAGTAGAATGTTGTCCAGAAAGCAATGGGAATGCCGATTGCAGCCACAAGTGCATTCCTGAATCCCATAAAGACGTAAAGAATGAGAATAACAAGCACAAAGCCGAGCAGAGCATTTGTTTGAAGTTTGCCCAGCAAATCCTTCATCCAGATTCCGGTATCGTTTGTGAAAACTAAACTTGAACCCGCCGGGAGTTGCTTTCGGTAACGTTCGGCAGCTTCTTTCACCTTTGCAATTATCTCAAGTGAGTTTGCGGATCCTTTTCTGGCGATGGATAGAGTTGCGGCTGGCTGCCCGTCCATCCTTGCAATCGTAGATGCACGTGCCCAGGTGTCTTTAATATTCGCAACCTGCCCAAGGTACAGATGATTGCCTCTCGGGTCCCACCTGACTACAATTTTGCCGAGACCATCAAGTGACTCAATCTCACCTACTGTCCGTACTAAATAGGATTGCCTCCCAATCTTAATATCACCTGCAGGAAGGTTGAGATTTCTGCTTCCGATCGCTTGAACAATCTGCGTCATCGAAAGATTATGCTGAACTAGTTTCTGGGGTTGAACTTCTATCCAGACTTCGCGTTCACGTGTTCCTGAGAGGGATACCTGAGCAACACCTTTAATATCCATCAAGTCGTCCTTCAAGGCATCCGAGAGTTTCTGTAACTCACGTTCAGGCATATCACCAAGAATGGAAACTGATATCACGGGTAAAAAATCTTCAGAATCAAAATCCATTATTTCCGGATCTAACGCACCTTCCGGAAAATCTATCCTGTTGACTGCTGATTCTACTTCATTAAGTCTCTCACGGAAGGTCTGATCGGAAATATCATCAAATGTGATCATTACAAAGCTTGCACCTTCACTTGATTCACCCGTAATCATATTTATATCATCAACATCGTCAACAGCCTCTTCGACCTTGGTGGTGATTATCTTTTCTATTTCAACAGCACCTGCCCCCGGATATGGAACAATAACGAATACCCAGTTAAAGGATACTTTCGGATTTAATTCTCGAGGCATCTCAATTAAAGCTATTGTGCCAAGTATAAAAATCCCAACCATCAAGAGGTTGACAAGAAGTGGATTTTTTACTGAATATTCAATGATTTTCATTTATTTTTCTCGTTGAAATTCCATTTTGAACCGGCATGGGGACCGGCTAATCCACATCCATATTCAGGTGAACTTTCTGGTTTGGTTTCAATGCATCCTGGCCAATAATGACAACAGTATCACCGGGTGCAGCACCTCTCTCTATCATCACCATCCCGTTATTGGACGCACCAGTCTCTATTTGCTTTTGGATAGCCCGATCACCTCTAACAAAATATGCAGTTGCCTTATCACCATTGAAATTGACCGCATTTCGAGGCATGAAAATCGCATTTTGATGGGACTTAAGTATAATCTCACCTGACGCAGCCATCCCGGGTATCAGAGCACCACCTCTATTGGGGATCTGGACTTCAATGGGGAATAATCTGCTAGACATATCTGCCGCAATTCCGACAGCTGTCACTCGACCTATGAACTCCTGATCCTGCCATCCAACTGTGTTTACAATCACCCTCTGACCTGGATGAATTTGCACAATTGATTCTTCGGGAACACCAACTTTCAACTTAATGGGATTAATTTGTACAACCTCAGCCACCGGGGAGCCAGGTATAAGGCTCTGCCCGACCTCAATCATTTTTCCGGAGAGTCGACCTTTGTAGGGCATGCGAATCTGGGTTTCCTTCAGTACACGACGAGTGATTCCAACTGTTGCCTCAGCTGCAATTAACATCGCATCAGCTCCCGCTTTTGCGAGTTTAACAGATTCCAGCTCATTTCGCGACATATCTCCGTTCTTCTGGAGCTCTTGAAATCTTTGGTAGTCGAGTCCACTTTTCTCTGCTGATATTCTGGCAGATTCGAGATTGGCTTCTGCCTGTTGTAATCCCAGCCTGGCGAGCTCATCGTCTAATTGTAGAATGACGTCACCAGCTTCAAGTAAATCACCGATCTCTGCATCCCAGCTGATTACTCTTCCACCTGTCTCTGAACTCAGCAGAGAGCGAAATTTGGCTTCAAGTATTCCGGTAACCGTGAGAATTTCGTTAAACTCTTTTGCATCAAGCTTTAGTCCCGCAACTGGTATCTCGATCACCAAACCGGATGTATCAGGCAAGAGTGCAGGCGTATCCTGCTTGTCTTTGTTTCCGTTGCAGCCAACAATCAGAACTAACATAACTAGTAATAGTACGACTGTTAAATTCGCGACTTTCTTCATCGTTTGATCTTCTGTGTAAAATTATGGTGAGGTTACCAGGTCTTTCCACCAATGAGTGAGGGGAGTTCAATTATTTCCGGAGGATCGAGGCGAACAACATTTACAGCCTGTAACCCCCTCTGACCTTGATTTACTGTGTACTCAACCGGTTCACCGGCAGTCAGAG
>JABGPL010000132.1 GCA_018644935.1 Calditrichota bacterium
GGCCAGACATCGCCCCAGGATACGGAGTCTTCATTAATCTCGTACCCGAGATAAGTTTCAATAGGTACTAAATCAAAAAGACCATCATCCCAGCTAAAGACTACATCATCTAAAAAGGCACCTCTTCCTGCAATCTCGACATTATCCGAGTGCCACACAAAAGCGATGTATACTTCTTCTTCACCTAAAAGACTAACGCGTTCTTCAGGGTCATCATTACCAGCGAGTATGAGTGAATCAAGGTAAAATGCGTTCCAGTACCAGTCATTCTCTCTAGAAAAAGAGAACGATTTACCTATAGGGACACTATCAAAAAAAACACGAGGATCACCTGTGAGCAATCTTGCATCTGAAACGGCGACGCAACTGAGTGAATCCCGGGCATAATTATCTAAATCAATATAAACCCAGAAAGAAACAGCTGCAGATACCGCATTGGTTAAATCAACAGGTCCCCACCATGCCCAGGCATTCTGACGGGGCATATAGTCATCGTCTTCAGGCCAGCGGGGTTGTTGAACGTTCCCGCGATTAGTGTAAGCGCACCAAAGGGATTGTTTAATATCAACCTGTGGAGTGACCCGATTACAATAAATATAGTCTTGAATGCCCCAACTGTAATCTGTACGATTATCTTCCCAGCGGAAATGACCAGGCCAGGGGTTCCAGTGCCACCGAAGTCCATTTCGCATATCTGTAAACCAGGGCCATGCCAGATTTTGATTCTGCTGGTCCTTGTTAAAATGTTCGTCTAAAAATGCGTGCCAGACAGCTTGCGCCGGGGTTGCAAATACACCAATAATAAAAATTATGGCGAGTAAGAAAAACAGGTATCCCTTAAAACCTAATTTCATGTGTAACTCCATTCTCTTTTCCTTAATCAAAAAATCAAAGCTTGTCGAAATCATCGTCGAAATCATCGATGCAAATTATACCTATGTATCTAGCGCAATGTAAAGAGGAATTCCATCAAATGCAACTCCAAATTTAGTGATAAACAATAATTTTTAAGGTAAGTAAATTACTTTTCTGGTAGTTGCGATATCAGGAGTCTCCAACCTGAGTAAATATACCCCGGCGGTGTTGTTTTCCGGTCGCCAGGAGATATCGTGTCTTCCTCCGGAAATTTCTCCTGCAATTAGAGTTTGAATATGTCTACCGG
Source organism: Calditrichota bacterium (assembly GCA_018644935.1). Taxonomy (GTDB): domain Bacteria; phylum Electryoneota; class AABM5-125-24; order Hatepunaeales; family Hatepunaeaceae; genus JABGPL01. Next base: position 1,163 of record JABGPL010000132.1, read on the forward strand.
AAATATCAAAAACTGAAAGTCTTATCCGCATTTTCCCAGAGAGGTCGTAACCGATTTTAACAGAGTCATTAAAAGGGTTCGGGTATGTTCCTTGAATGCCTGATTCGGTTGGTAGCTGTGTTTCAAATGTCGATGCACTTGACAACGGGAAATAGAATCTGCCGGGAGAGACTGCTATTTGATGATTGTCAAGCCACCCATCAACGGCAATACCGACTATCCAGAAAACCATTTCAGGTTGTAAATCTTCATCACGTTCCCAATCCCATGAGTATACACCTTCATAAAGGGGTTCCTGACGGTTTAAATCAATACTCCTCCCGATGAAACCAAACTCATCAAACACACTTGGATCTGAGTATATACCAGTGGTATCGGTCGTCCAGTACCAAGTAATCCGGACATTATCATCAAGTGTGTCTCTAACAGTAAATGAGATTAAAGCGTCGTCATTCTCAGGCAAAGGTGTCGGGTCATCGGCGGGTGAAATGATATTCAGCACGGGTGCAACATTATGAATCACATGGAAAGCCATTTCGATTGAATTATTATCATCGTCACTTTCATCAACTCTGCCATCATCTATAGGCGTGTCAAGTTCCCAACGAATAACATGGTCACCTGGAGTTGCCGCCCAGAGCACATCCGCAGTAACAGAGTAAACTTCAACCGGGCTGCCGACGACTGATATGTCCTCTGTGTATATCTGTTCGTCATCAAGATAAAGATCCACTGTGAATTCCGGTGTTTCACCGAGTCCGTCTGCCACAAACGTGACCATGAATTGAATTTCTTCATCTTCAAGAGGAGTAGTATCTGTCCAGCGAGTTGAATCCTCATTAATTGGATAACCGAGGAAAATATCATTTGGGACTATATCGAATAATCCATCATCCCAACTGAAGATAAGATCGTCAATATAAGCACCGCTACCTGCAATGTCACCACCATCAGATTGCCAGACGAACCCGATCCAAACTTCATCCTCACCTAGCATGCTGACCAGGTTATCCTCGTCACCAGCTAAGACAAGTGAGTCAAGATAGAATATCTGCTGACTCCAGTCATTAACGATCCGATGTGTAAAAGATCTTCCGATAGGTACATTGTTAAAAAAGTTCTCATCCGTCAGATCAGCGGGATCTCGATTAACTGCAATTGCACTTAATGAATCTCCTGCTATATGCTCGAGATCGAGGTAGAACCAGAATGAAACCCCTGCGGAGACCGCATCGGTTAGATCAACCGGTCCCCACCAAACCCAGGCATTCTGATTATTCATATAGTTTTCGTCCTCTGGCCAACGAGGTGAATCAGGATCGTTCAGGTTTGTAACAGCACACCACAATGCCTGCTGGAATTCATCCTGAGGTCGAATGCGGATATTGTAAATATGGTCCTGAAGTCCCCAACCATAGTTGGTTCTATCATCACCTTCGGATCTAAAATGCGCCGGTCGCGGATTCCAGTGCCAGCGTAGATTGTTACGAAGATCGGTGAACCAGGGCCATCTATTATTCTCGATTTGCAGGTCACGATTAAAGTCTTCGTCGAGTAGTGCATGCCAGACGGCATAGGCAGGTTGAGGCAGTAGCCCGAGCAGGAGCCCGAACATTAATAATAAAAATACATGCTTTGCAAAGTGCTTTTGCATTTGTTCCTCCCAAAAAAGTCACATGTTTTAAGTAACCAAAAATATGAAAAAAAAGTACAACCATGTTTTTCGTATCAAATCAATAATTGGAGTTGAGAACTCCTATGAGTTGAATATAAGACATTCCTGCATGGATTGCAAGATTAACAACTGTCTTTAACCAGACAAAACTTGTCAAGTTATTAATAAGCAGACTATTAGCTTTAGGATGCGCAATAGAGAAATTTTAACATCAATAGCTTAACAAAAATCAACTATTTGATTCTGTAATTACCCGATAGCCTATCGCGAGTTTCTCACGTCGGCTTAATTCGATTCTATTATGATGGTCTTTTGCAGTTTTAACACGCTGAAGAATTGTTTGATAAATTCTACCCATAATAGAAGCTGCGATTAGCCTCCCGCGCAGTTCACATGGGAAATCATTCGAAGCCTTTTCATAATAACTTTCAGCCCTCTCCACTTCCCAGATAATTAGTTCTCCGAGTTGATTTCGATTGTTGTCTGAAAAAAAATTAGAATCATTAAGTCCAAATCTCCGCAGGTCTTCCGCAGGCAGGTAAATTCTGTTTCGACCGAAATCTTCCTGCAAATCCCTAAGTATATTAGTTAATTGCATACCAATCCCGAGATTCTCAGCGTAAATTCGGGCTTTCGGAGTATCAGCGTCAAATATGCTCAAACACAGCAAACCTACTGTCGATGCAACTCGATAGCAATATTGGTGCAATTCTGAAAATGTTTCATATCGATTGACATTCAGATCAGATTTTAAACCGAGAAACATGTCGTCGAAATGTTTGCGAGGGAATTTAAACTTTTTAATTGCAAGCGCAAGGCCTAGTGTCAGACTATCAGAAAAGTACCCTTCGTAACATAAATCGAGCCTTTCCTTTACTCTGTTCAGCAACTCAGCCTTATTCCCCTGCTCAGAATCAGCTGCATCATCACCTGCTCTGAGAAATGCATACAAAGCTTGAATTCCTCGACGTCGTTCCTTAGGCAGGAAAATAAATGCATAATAGAAATTTCCGGCTGCACGTCGAGTAACAAGTGCACAATGCTGCCATGCTTGACGCAACTGAGTTGGGCTTGCGTCGTCCAAATGTGTAGAGTTTTTTGTTTCGATCAAATTTTAAAGTCAATCCTAATAAAATAGTCGGCTAAAACCTCGAAGTGCGATTTTTGCTTTTCCGATATTTGTAACTGGAGTCTTATTGTTGAGTACATCGTATTCAACCTTTTGGATGGCATTTAGAGCTGCAACACCCCCACCCCAATACATTTCCAATTGAACTCGCAACGTTCGGTCTACCAAATTGATTAATTCTCGTCCTTCACAGAAAAGTTTACGTGCACGTTCAACCTCAAATCGCATCAATTCACGAAAAGATGAGTTAGCCTGTTTTTTTAAAATCATATCTTCAGTAACTTCAAATCTCTCCATGTCTTCCACAGGTATGTAAATCCGACCTCGATAAAAATCTTCCAACACATCCTGCCAATGATTCGCAAGTTGGAGAGCTGTGCAAATTTTGTCAGAGAGTGCAAAATATTCCGTATTTCGATGATTATGCAGCTCGAGTACAATTCGTCCAACTGGATCGGCAGATAGTTTTGTGTAATCATTTAATTCAGAGTAGGATTTGTATCTCTTCACGCAGAGGTCCTGCCTGAATGCATTAAGCAGATCTTTGAATGGCTTGAGAGACAATCGGCGACGTCGTATTGTATCCGCAAGTGCTGTGAAAAGCGGATCAGATACGGCATCGCCGATTGAAGTCTCTAACAGATATTCCCAGCGGTCTAACGCTGAGTTTGCTTTTGCCGGGTTGGATTCTTCGTCAGCGAAGTCATCTGCAAGACGGCAGTAAGCATAAATATTGAAAAGGTCTTGATTGCGCCGTCCCGGTAAAAAACGGGCGGCAATTGCAAAGTTTTCGTAATGCTGTGTCGCAAGCTTGCGACTTATATATTCACCCTGTCTAATCAGCTCTTCTACTTTATCAGGTGATGACCCGGCAGTGGAATAATTCTGACTGACATCGGATTTCATTGAAAACTAATCACTTTTTCCATCGAAACCAGAGCTCGAATAGTCATATACACCAGTACTAACAGCGATAGTTTCTATCTCTTTTGCTCCAACCCGATTTGCATGATGACAAGCATCAACGAAACATTGCCAATGATAGTGTCCTTTCATACCAGCCTGACGGCTGTAATATCTGCGATCCTCTTCTTGAATCTCACGTCGACAATACATGCATACCATGATCGCCTCCTTCCTTTTGTAGCATAAGCCTAATGAAGTTGCCCCTCATCGTTCATATGTGCAAACAATATGCCAAATTAAACAAGTTTGTCGCGTTGAAATTGCAACGCTGTTTCAATTTCGAGTCTGATCTCAGAAAGTCTTTTCTCTGAATCAGCTTCGAACCTTAGTACTACGACAGGTTGTGTGTTAGAGGCTCTAAGGAGACCCCATCCACCAGGCATGTTCACTCGCATCCCGTCAACATCAATAACTTCGTAATCTTTGATGGTGCGGAAATATTCACGAGTTCGCTCCACAACCTTAAACTTAATATCATCCGGACATTCGCTTCGGATTTCCGGGGTACTGTACAGGTCTGGCCAGGACTCAAGGTATCGGCTGACCGGTAAATCGGTTTTTGATACTATCTCAAGAAATCTACCTGCAACATAAACAGCATCATCAAAACCGTAAAAACGATGTTTGAAAAAAATATGCCCACTCATTTCTCCAGCGAGTAATGCTCCTGTTTCAAGCATTTTTGCTTTTGCAAGCGAGTGACCAACTTGTCCCATCAACTGGCGACCACCGTGTTTTTCAATGTCCTCAAACAACAGTTTTGAACATTTGACCTCACCCAGAATCAATGATCCGGGCTCTTCTTTGAGAAGGTCACGAGCTAGAATTGCCAGTATCTGATCTCCCCAGAGAACATTTCCGTTTTCAGCAATAATCCCAATTCGGTCTGCATCCCCATCAAATCCAATACCCAGTTCAAATCCGCCGTCGGTAACAACTTTTTTGAGCTGCTCATTGTTGGCTTCAACGGTTGGGTCCGGGTGATGATTCGGAAAATTACCATCTATTTCAGAGTTTATTGTACAAACATCACACCCAAGTTGTTCCAGAATTGGTGTTGATGTCAGTCCGCCTACACCATTCCCAGGATCAACAGCAACTTTTACAGGTCGATTCAGGTGAAGACGTCCAACAATATCCCTTATATAATCGGGTAAAATGTTGAATTCATTAACTGTTCCTGAACCTGTTTCGAAATCGTTGTTATTTATAAGCTCCCAAATTGAGAGAATTTCTGATCCGTATATTGACTCTGTGCCTAAACTGATTTTAAAACCATTATAATCTGAAGGATTATGACTCCCCGTAATCATTACACCGCCCCCGACATCGAGAGTGTGAGTCGAAAAATAGACCAGAGGTGATGGGACAACGCCCAGATCAATAATATCGACCCCTGTGGAAGTTATACCATCCACCAGAATATCTCTCAACTCAGGGGAACTCAGCCGACCATCTCGACCGAGTGAAATCTTATTTACATTATTTCGTAAGAAATATGTTCCGTATCCCTTAGCGAGAATTTGAACAATTTCGGGAGTTAGATCTACTCCAACTACTCCACGAATGTCATACTCTCTGAAAATATTTTTGTTCATGTTATCTCAGTTAGAATATCGAATAAATCCACATTTAGATCGGGATTGACTGAAAACTTATCGATCAAACAGTGTCCTGACAATCCAAATAGAAAAATTGTTTAATTGAAACATCAGCAAATTATCACATCCATGAGATAGGATTGTGAATCGCATACTTTAACACTTTCGGGAGAATAATATGTGATGTGGATCACATATTAGAAAAACATTTAAATAATGTCCTACATCCAAAAATGTAGCTATCTGGGATTGAGAGTTTTGTAGTAATATTGCTCATATTGATCAATGGCTTTGCCAATGTTAAACTTGTTAAATGCCCATTCGCGAGCGCGGTGGCTCATTGTTGCTAGTTCTGTATCGTTAGTTAACAGATTATAAGCTTTTGATACCATTAAAGCGACATCACCAATTGGCACTGTACATCCGGTTTCCCCATCAAGGATTACTTCTGGCAATCCTCCGGCATTGGAAGTAATTGGTGGAGTTCCGCTTGCCATTGCCTCAAGTGCAGCCAATCCGAAACTTTCAGACTCACTTGGCATAATCATCAGATCCGCTGCAGCGAGGATTTCCTCGACTGTACTTCGATTGCCCAATAGAATGACATCTCCGTCAATTCCAGCTTTTGCGGCAGATTTCATAAATACAGGAAGTTCTGGACCTTCTCCTATCAACATAATTCGAACTTTTAATCTTTTATGTAGTTCTCTGAAGACCTCAAAAACATCATTAATTCGCTTAATTGGGCGGTAGTTTGAGATGTGCACCAACAGTTTTTCATTATTTGGGGCGAATTCATTTCGGATCTGGTCAGATTCCGCAGTTGAGTGAATTGAAGGTTTGATAAAATTATAAATAACTTTTATCTCTCTTTTACAGTCAAATACGCTGCAAATTTCCTTTTTTAAGTAATTAGAAACGGCTGTCACGGAGTCAGAGCTTTCAATAGCATACCTGGTTATAGGCATAAAGGATGCTTCACGTCCAACAAGCGTCACATCTGTACCGTGCAAAGTCGTCATCACTTTAATCTTGCCGCCTAACATATCTCTCGCTAACAGAGCACTTGCTGCATGAGGAATTGCATAATGGGCATGGATGATGTCAAGTTTATGCTCTTTCACTACATCGGATATGCGAGACGCCAAGGCGAGAGAATATGGGGGAAATTCAAACAGTGGGTACTCAGGAACTTTTACTTCATGAAACTGAATTGTTTGAGAATTAAATCTTAACCGACCTGGCATTTTGTATGTAATAAAATGAATATCATGGCCTCTTTCAGCCAGTGCCAGACCGAGTTCGGAAGCTACAACACCGCTTCCTCCAAACGTAGGGTAACAAGTTATTCCAATTTTCAACCAACAACACCCTGTGTATCTGCCCATGTCATTAGATTATCAACCCGGTTCACTTCTCGAGTATAAAATGCCTCACCATATTCAACTCCAATCTGAGAACCGTAATTTCTTGCACGGTTAATTACCTTTTCAAGGAATTCAGGACGGCTGATGTATGTCATTGACCTGTCACTTGGCATGGTCAGAAATTGGGAATGATATGCTCGGATCGCTTGCAGCTTGCGGTCGAAAGTTGCGCTGATATCGACTATAAAGGAGATCGGACCCTCCCAATGAAGGAAATAATAAACTAATCTATGAGGTCTATGCGGTGCTTGATTATCACCATATTTAGATACGCCGGACCAGAAACAGGCAGCTTTCATCAGCTTAGATGTTGCTACATGATCTGGATGTCTATCCTCAAAATACGGTGCAAGAACAATATGAGGTCGTGTCTTTCGAATCAAACTCACCAATCTGTATAGATTGTCAGTTGTTGGAAAAAGTTCGCCCTCTTTCATATCCATCTTAATGCGTTTTTGCGCACCCATAACAAGTCGGGATGCTTCGGCTTCCTCGTTCCTGATTTTTAAATCTCCACCAGTAGCGAGAACCGCATTGGTGACTTCGACCGTACATACTCGATACCCCTCATCAATAAGTTGGATCAGTGTGCCACTGCAACCGATTTCAACATCATCAGGATGGGGACTCACAGCCATTATGTCAAAATTCATCGTTCCTGCTCCAAATCTATAACAATGTGTTGTGGATGAAACATGTCTTTTTCTGAATCTATTGCCTGAATCAGTTGATTTCCATATCGTGCTAAATAGTGGAGGAAATTAAACTGTCTTTCCTGAAGTACATTTTCAGGAAAGAGGTGATTTTGCAATCTTTGCGCATGACTGACACGCGCCTCGTCTCTCTCCGAGACCTTTTTCATTGTCGTATTTAAAAGCTTCGCCCATTGATATCCCAGTTTTCTACCAGATTGATCGAGTTCACGGCTAATGTCAATTCCTGCGATATCCGCTTGTTGCTGAATTCGAGCCAGCCATCCGCGAAGATGAGCTGAGCCAGTGTCGAATAGTTCTCCCAACGAGCTAGCACTTCCCGTGGTGCGCAGCAACAGCTCTTTCCCACCCAATACCTCAATGACTTTCCAATTATTCTTATCAAGCCATCTTCTGACCTGTCGTTCTACAAGAGTAGCACTAATCCTCGGTGCTAAAAGAGGACGTGGCAGTTCTATCTGATCATAAGCGCGTCCAATTTGGGCATGATATGCTATCTCTGAAGGACCACCGACATATATCCAGGTGGGTAACAGCCAATCCTGCAATAGAGGTCTCAGAAGCACGGCCGGTGAAAAAATGCTCTTTTCGTTCTCAGCCATATTCTGTAAATCACCATTGTTGTAAATTTTGGGATCTGTACCTTTTTGCCAGGAATCTGAATGCCCAGTAATTCGATGCCGGATCCCGTCTTCATCCATCTGGAAAATCGGAAGAGTATTTGTCCGCATCCGTACTTGCAATGGCAGACGCATTGCCATAACTTCGCGGGAAGATACTGAAAAAGCATTGTTAAGAGATTCTGGACGTTCCATACATTTCTGCCAGAACGGTCTTGAAATGTCCACAATATTCGGATCCAATGCATCGAACATCACTAATCCCATACTTCCAAGTAACGATGTGAACAGCTTGCGAAATGCATCAACAATCGGAGTACCAGAACGATAACAGTTGCTAATGATCTTTCCATATCGTCTGCGGTGTGGTGATGAATTCAACCAGTTCAGAATCTCTTCACGCACAACATCTATTTCCGGGGTCAAAATATGGTGGTGGACAGATTTTCCACTTACAATATCGCGGAGCATATATACTGCACGTCTCGGATCATCTGCAGCGGGAGGAAATCCTGTTCTGTTGACCTCGCTGTAGTCTGCATCACCAGTTTCCATCCAGAAAATTGGGACTACATTAGTTTTATAATCATTCTCAAGTTTGCGAGCGAGAAAAATTGCGGTGAGTGCTTTATAAAAAGTGAAAAGCGGACCACCAAAAAGTCCTAATTGCTGACCCGTTACAATTGCAAGAGTGTCCTGTGAGTTCAGAGCCTTTAAATTTTTATCGACAGTATCGGGTATTTCTGTATCACCATACGACAACCGGATAGCGTCTCCGAGATTGGAAGGTGTCTTGAGGGATTGTCGCTGATCTTTAACAAGTTTTACCGCATTTGAATCGCGCCAATCTCCACCAAGAAGCCTGACAATTTCTCCACGACCATCATAAAAGTCTTTGGTGATCTGAGGTACTCTCGCCATATTGGTCCATGGAATTCTCTCAGCCAATTCGTTTTCCAAAATAAATCATTCGTGAACTGGAATTGGAATATGGAGAACCACTGTAATCACCCCAGGGATGTTCGACTGACGAAATCCCAACTGATTGAAACATAGCTTCAATTTCAAGATTTGTGT
>JABGPL010000133.1 GCA_018644935.1 Calditrichota bacterium
CCTTGATCACTTCATCACTTCCGTCACTTTTCCGTCACCACCTCAATCCCCCACCCACAGGTACGTTCCGCCAATAGGGTGACGAAGTGACGATAATTTTGTTCATCCCCCCGTTCTGCATGGTATCGTTTCTAGTTTGTGATTGTACGCAGATTGAAAACTAGTACATAATATTGAAAGTTTCATGTCACCCACATCTAAACCCCTGAAATGTTGCATCTTGGTATCTGATATTTTATTTTAATAACAGGGTCAGCAGTTTTACCCATAGTTTACGCATTTACGATTAACTAATTCAAAGGGATATTATGTACCAGATGTACATGAAATCCACCTGAGGATGTGGACGAGGCCAGTGTAGCTGGTCAAGTCAAACGGAAACTCCGTTTTCAGGTGGAAAGCTCTATCCCTTGAATCAAGTCTGATTCTCGGCAACAACCGCCCCCCTGCAAGCGTAGTATCTTCCTGTCACGTCCTCCGGATGTTTCGACTTTTTATAAGTTGAATCAAACATTCTATTTTACTCTATGGAGGAGGAATCATGAAAAAACTGGACATCGGTTTACCTGACGTTCAAGCCGTCTATGACGGACCCGAGGGAGTTCTCTGGGAACTAATCATGGGCGAGCAGATCCACGTTGGCGGATTCAAATCCAGTATGGAACTCGCTACCAAAGCAGGTATCAAAGCCGGAATGCATGGTCTCGACATTTGCAGCGCTCTCGGCGCGGGCTGTCGTTTCTTAGTCAAGAATTTTGGTGTCACGATGACCGGGCAGGATGCAACCAGGACTATGCTGCAGAAAGCAGGTGAACGTGTGCAGGCCGAAGGATTTTCCGGAAAAATCGAATTTCAGGAAGGTGATGTTACAACTATCCTCTCACCGAACTCAACCTTTGACTTTGTATGGGGTGAAGACACTTGGTGTTATGTAACGGATAAAGGGCGAGTAATTTCAGAAGCTGCTCGGGTTCTAAAGCCGGGTGGTATCCTCGCATTTACAGATTGGATCGAAGGTCCAGCCGGTCTTAGTGACGAGGAAGCTAACCGCGTCAATTCCTTCATGAAATTCCCGTACATGGAAAATCAACGAGGATACGAACAATTGATTCGGGACAACGGAATGGAGCTAATTTCCAGCGATGACCTGACGGAAGAGTTTGCCGGATATGTCGATTTCTACATTAAAATGCTGACCGAACAGTTGACTTTTGACGCCTTGAAGATCATTGGAGATGATATGGAACTGTTCCAGGCTATGGGTGGTGAAATGGGCAATATGGCTCAAATTGCCCATGAAGGTAAAATGGGACGTGGTCGATTTGTAGCGCGGAAGGTGTAATATACCGTGGTGTAACGTTCTGTGGGGGGTGAATATTTTCAACCCAATGCAATTGAGGCATGTTCAAAGGGTTGAAAATATTCAACCCCTACGGATACATCAAAAGAAAAATTATTATGAATGAACTTTTCAGCAAGGGCGGATGGCTGATGCCTTCCCTGCTTGCACTTGTATGCTGGGGAATCTGGGGTTTTCTGTCAAAGTTGGTGGCTGGTAATGTCACCTGGCAGACTCAGATGATCTTCTCTGCACTTGGGACGCTTCTGGTGGTCTCTTTTGCAAAACCAACTGTTCCAACAATTGATGGTTATCATCTGATTGCGATAATTTCAGGGCTACTGGCAGGATTGGCATCGCTATTTTTCTATCGAGCCATCGCACGGGGAGAAGCTTCAGTTGTTATACCACTTACATCTCTTTATGTTGCATTAGCAACAGTTTTAGGATTTGTGGTGCTGTCTGAACCGGTGACAGTGAAAAAGGTGCTCGGATTGACTTTGGCGGTGGTCGCAATGTTTCTTTTAGCGGGTGGTTAAATATGCATATTTATGATAAACTGGCGAAAGCTGTCGTTGAGATGAAGGCTGCTGAGGTAAAGCTGTTGGCACTTCAGGTTCTTGATGAAGGATTCCCACCCGATGAGGCAATTCAGAAGGGACTTGCTGTTGGTATGCAGGAGGTGGGGAGGCTGTTTAGCTGCAAGGATTATTTCGTTCCGGAAGTATTGGTTTCCGCTCGGGCGATGTACACCGGGTTTAATATCTTGAAACCGAAAGTGATTGAAGGAGCGGTGGCTGATAAGGGAACAATCCTAATCGGTGTCGTCGAAGGTGACTACCATGACATCGGCAAAAATATTGTTAAGCTGATGCTCGAAGCCTCCGGATTTCGTTTGGTAGATCTCGGAAAAAACGTGTCTGTGGATGCCTTCACTCGAGCTGTGGTAGAAGAGAAGCCTGCAATCGCAGCAATGTCAACTTTGATGACGACTACAATGGATAGTATGGAAGAGATTGTCGTACGACTCACGAAAGATGCGCCTGAAGTCAAAATCATGATCGGTGGTGCGCCGGTTAATCAGGACTTCGCAGATTCAATTGGAGCTCATTTTTATGGTGATGATGTGGACCAGGCGATTGTGGGTGCACATAAGCTGTTGGGGATTAAAGCTTGAGACTTCAGACCTTTAATCGATTGTTTCCGCTGGTTGAATCCGGAAAAGTGGCTGCTGGTCCTATGACGGCGGCGGATCATCTGGCTTTTCTGCTCGATAGACCTATAAACGAAGTTAACGGTAATGGTGAACTCATCGCGGAAGGATTGCTAAAATCAAAGGAAATTTACAATCCCGATTTCCTGATTGTCTTTGCTGATATCTCGGTTGATGCCGAAGCAATGGGAGCTGAGTTTAATTTTCCAGCTACCAGTAATCCGAACCCAAAGAGGAATCTCGATTCTGAACAGGTAAGCACAGTCGACATGGCTGTCTCAGGACGTATTCCTGAGCTTTTCAAAGCAGCTGAAATCGTTCGGCGAGAAACCTCCGATGGATTTCCGATATTCTTTTCCATAAAAGACCCGTTCAGCCTTGCTGCAGTATTGATTGGAACGGATCGTTTTTTAATATCTCTACAAGAAAATCCTGAATCTGCACGACGATTACTCGAAAAATGTTGTCTGAGCCAGATTGGATTAGTGAAGACAATCTGCGAGAGAGGATTTATTCCCCTTGTTGGTGCACCGATAGCTTCAGGGAGTTTGATCGGACCGGGTTGGTTTGAGAAATTTGTCGAGCCATATCTCAGTCGATTGTTCGACGTGATATCCGAGCAGAACAGCTTTCGCTGCATTCATATCTGTGGTGAGGTTGCGTCTCTGACACCTTCCATTACAAGACTCAAGCCTGACCTGCTTAGTATTGAGGAATGGGACACCGAGATGTGGAAACATTTGCCTGATACGATCCCGATGGGATATGTCTCAACGTTTTTGTTTAATTCGCAGGATACAGAGCGGGTTGAAAAAGCTACGATTGAGTGTCTCGAAAATCTGCCGAAACCATGTATAATTTCGACGGCTTGTGATTTGCCACCGAAGGCGAATCCGGTTCTTGTGAAGAATATGATGGAAATCGCTGGTGCGATTGCCCCTCCTTTGGGTCCCCCCAGCGAGTGCGCGGGAGATAGTTTCATTCCCCTACATAACATCACTATCAATCCTGAAAACTCTATCCTAGAAGTCAAACAAGGTGCAAACATCAAGCGCGAGCTGGAACGGCACGGACGCGTATTCTTGAATAATTGTGGGAATCGTGGTGAATGTCTCAGTTGTTCTGCGATATTTTCAAAGAATGCACCTGAGATGACAGAAACGGAGCGTCTTGCTTTTGGAGAACACAGTCGATCCAGAATGACATGTCAGCATACCGTCACAGAGGATGTAACTATATTTCTACCTCCACACTCAGTGCATAATATCAAGAAACCTCTATCGAATTTCCGGGCAACTGGTGGAGTATCTGGCTGGGGAATTGGAGTCGATCTTGGCAGCACAGTTATCGCCCTCTATTTGACTAATCTTGAGTCGGGTGAAGTGGTTAATCAACACTCCTTCCTGAATCCACAGATTAAATTTGGTGGAGATGTAATGTCCCGCCTCGAAGCTGCAAAAAACAAAAAGAAACTCACTCAAATTACAAGTCACACTCATGCCGGAATTGCAAAAGCCATCGATCATTTATGCAAGTCAAGCAAGATAAGCAGAACTAATGTCGGGGACTTTTTTATTGCTGGAAATAGTGTGATGTCGCATTTTTGGTTGGGACATGGAGGGGAAGGGATTGAGCGCGTTCCATTCAGGAGCTTTCTCGAGGGGCAGGGGAGTGTCAGGTTTGATCCGAAAATTGTCGGATTGCCCTCATCTTCAGATTGTAAGTTATGTCCAGTTATCGAGGGCTTCATTGGAGGCGATACGGTTGCAGCAATATTGGCATCCGATCTAGATCTCATGAAAGGACGTAGACTTCTGATAGATCTTGGGACAAATGGGGAAATTGTTCTCGCCAAAGATGGCGAGCTTTGCAGTACATCAACTGCAGCGGGTCCCGCTTTCGAGGGTGTTGGAATGACGAGCGGAATGCCAGCTGTGCCCGGGGCTATTCGAGGATTCACTCCTGATGGTGACCCTGATGTGATTGGTGGTTTAGATTCTATGGGAATATGTGGTTCGGGGTACATCGCGGTTATTGCGGATTTACTTGAGACTGGTGTAATGTCACCAACAGGTTTATTGGAAAAAGATAAACATGGAAATCGACACTGGTCGATAAATTCAAATGTTGTTGTCGATCAAGGTGATATAAGAAAGTTCCAACTCGCGAAAGGGGCGGTAGCTGCGGGAGTTGAAACACTCTTCAAACGTGCAGGCATGAAATCTGATTCGTTAGATGAAGTGATTTTGACCGGGTCTTTCGGCAGTCGGGTTGATCCAGTATCCGCAATTAAGATTGCACTGATACCTGACATTTCTGTCAGTAAGGTAACGTTTGTTGATAACGGAGCCGGACGGGGTGCAGTTCTCTGTCTCGGCAGTCAGGTTTATCAAGCTCGAGCTGAGCAAATCCAGAAAAGAACACGGGTGGTTAATTTGGGCGAAACAAATGGTTTTGAAGAATTGTTTGTGTTGAATATGCACTTCCCAGGCTCTGAGCTTAATGAAATCTAATCCCCGTCAAAACCAAGTTAAAGATTTCACCGGACTCGAGTCGGAGTATCTTGAATCTATAGAGGGTCGAAGATCCCTCGTTGGATACTTATGTATGCGGACTCCTGTTGAGTTGATAGAAGCATATGGTGCAGTCCCAATCCGGATAGTCTCAAGCCCGGTAGCAGTTTCCTCCGGATTCAACCCCATTCGAAATGACGCATGTTCATTTTGCAAGCAGGTTCCTGAGTTGATGAAACTCGATTCATACAAATATTTATCCGGGATAATCGCAGGTTCTTGTTGTGACCAGATGCGTCGAACGGTTGATGTTCTAAATGAGACCCTTGACATTCCGGCAATAATTTACAGCGCGCCCCGAACGTATGGACAGAACGCCTCTTTCTTTTTAAATGAGATGAAGGCTGCATTTGCTAAACTTGCTGATAGTTTGAGGTTGACAATTGATGAAAACGAGCTTCATAAGGCTATAAAGTCACGAAAGCAACTCCGGAAATTGGTGAATCAAAAACGATATGATGGAGCTATATCTGCTCCTCTAATACACAAACTTGCAGGAAGCTGTTTGCCAGCCGAGAAAATCATTGAGTTTCTGACAGGTTTGAAGCCTTTACCAGTAAATTCAGATTCTGTCAGGTTGATGTTATTCGGGAGCATTCCTTCAGGCAAGGAGATTTTATTAATTGAGGAGGTTGGAGGTTATGTTGCGGTCGATTTGACCTGCCTCGGTGATCGAGTTTTTGAAATCAAGCAGAACCTGCCTGAAGAACCCTTTGAGTTCTTATACAAGCATTACATCGAGCACAATAATTGTCCACACCGCAGGTCTTATGCTCCCCTGATCGACTATGCAAAACAGCAAATTAAGCGCGGAGCAATCGACGGGATTGTCTATAGATCAGTAAAATATTGTCACCCATTTGGATTAGCTGCTAAGAGATTTAAAGAGGAATTGGGGATGCCGTTTCTTGAGCTCGACGACGACCTAACTCTACAGGCAACAGGTAGTTTTCGCACTCGATTAGGAGCTTTTGTGGAGATGCTGGAAGCTCAGAAGCGCAGGAAGGTTGCTCAGGTATGATATCTCAAAAAATACGGAAGCTGGATAATTTTGAGCTCGAGGAAAATCCACGCCAGATTGATTTTCGCGAGTGGCATAGATTATTCCAAAAAGTCCCTGAAGAACTGGTTGAGAATACCAGATATTTTCGCGATCTTCCAAATGCAGAATGGTCACAATATCTTTTCCCACCTTCCACCCATGTCGTCTCTGGAAATAGGCTGCTGCGAAAGCTTAAGTTTGATAACTCTCTTGCATCTTTGCGGTTATGGGGATTTGTAATGAGTGAGGGTGAACGAATCTATCGGGCTAAACAGGCTGGTAAAAAAGTCATTGCCGTCATGGGTGACCTCGGAGCAGTAACTCCCCTGGTCTATTCCTTTCCGAATACGGTGGCATTTTACCCGGATTGTTTGTGGTGGACACCGTTTATGATGGAAAGTAAGGTGCTGTTTGATGAGGCTGCAAAATTTGGTTTGGGAGAGGATTGTTGTTTTGTGAGGGCTGCGCTCGGAGCCTATTCAAAAAAAGCGTATTTTCCAAAACCTGATTTGTGCATTGGTACAGTTGGTGCTACATGCGATGATATGAACGCTGTAATGAGTGAAGTTGAATTTCTTGGGTATGACATCCATTATTTTGAGCTGCCGCATCGTCACGATAAACCGCAGGATGTGAAGAGACTCAAAGTTTTTTTATCCGGTCAGTATGAAGGATTGAGTGCGAAATTGGAGCATGTGACCGGGCATGAGTTTGATCTGACCAGATTTGAAGAGACCATATCAAAGGTAAACCGGATGAGGGGTGCAATTTCGGACTTGAAGGGGATGCTTGGGGGGGCAGGTAGTCCTCTGGATTCCTGCGTTCGCAGGAACGACGGTCGGGGATCTCGCAGGATTGACAGGCGAAATGCAATGGGTGGTATCGAGATGCTGAATGTTGAGTTTGCGCCGTTGTCTTACTATGGCGATCTGGATGAGTGCATTGATGTGATTGAGGATGTTCGTGATACAGTGAAGTCACGGCAAACCCGTAGTGTTGGTTATCCTGATCAGGATATTCGATTGGTCTGGGTGACACCGCCTGCTGATCCGCAGCTTATGAACTATATTGAGGGACTTGGAGGGATGATAGTCGGGTCGGAGTATCTTATCAATCAGACAACCCCACAGATTTTAGAAAATGGTGATCCGTTTGATTCGTTGGCGGAATCTCATCTGAGTGGTTCGCTTATGGGCTCAATGGGATATCGCACTCAGCTTGTTATTGACCAGATTGAAAAATCTAATGCTGAGGGGGTGATTATCTCTGGGGTATTCGGATCGAGCCATTGTCCATATGAGACGACTCCGATTGTAGATGCCGTCCGGAAAAAGGGGATTCCAGTTTTGGCGATAGATGTTGTTGCGCCGGGCAAGATTATGATGCAGTCTCAGATATTCAACCGGATGGAGGCGTTTATGGAATCACTCAAGGCAGCTCGGAGGTACCGTGGCGGGTGAGATGAATCCACGCGAACGCTGGGGACTGCTGCTGATAGATGAATTCCCGGACAGACCTCCGGTATATCCGCTTGTGACTTCGCATGCTTCGGCTGTTTATGGCTGCGATTTAATAAGTTACTGCTCGGATGGGAAAATCCTTGCGGAAGCTCAGTTGGCGGCACAGCGAAAATATGGGCATGAGGGATTGTCTGTGTTTACCGATGTTGGGCTTATTGCGGAGGCGATGGGCAGCAAATATCATTTGCGTGAGTTCGAAGTCCCGATTCTTAACCGTCCAATAATCGAAGAATTGTCAGCAATTGATAAGCTGAAACTGCCCGATCCGGGAGGCTCCGGCCGATTACCTGTATATCTTGAGGCAATCGAAAAGCTCTATCAGGCAAAGGGTGATGTCCTGCCGGTGTTCGCTTTTGTGCCTGCTCCATTTACGACCGCAGCAGGTCTGCGGGGAATAGAAGACTTTTTAGTAGATACAATTACAGAACCAGAAGCTGCGCATCAACTTCTTGAACTCTCACTTGAAGCTGCTATCAAGTTCTGCGACGAGTGCATATTGTGCGGGGCTCTGCCCATGTTGGTTGATCCTTTGGCTTCGGGCAGTGTGATTTCGAGACGGACTTTTGCAGAATTTGCATTGCCTTATAACCGGAAACTTATCACTCACCTTCACCGCTATGATCTCGACGTTACTCTGCATATCTGTGGTGAGACATCTTCAATTGTTGATCTGATTTCTGATACAGGTGCGGATTTGTTCAGCCTCGATAAGCTGGATATTGATATAGCCAGGTCATCAATTGGCGATAAAGTCAGGTTAGTTGGCAATCTCGCACCACACAATCTAATGGCTTCAAGCGGGGTCTCGATCGAAGACAATTGCCACCACATCATCGACTCCGGAATTCGGAATAAAAAAGGATTTGTAATTTCGACTGGATGCGAGGTTCCCATCCGCTGCCAGCCTGAGAAGCTTCAGAAATACATTAAATTAGGGAAAGAAGCCAGGTATGAGTAAGGTAAAGCAAATCTGTGCAGGGATAGACATTGGATCTCGCACTACTAAAGTCGTGATTTGGGACGGTGATACAATTCTCGGCAGGAGTCTCGTTTCAACAGGCTGGACACCGGCTGAAAGCGCGAAAGAGGCGTTTGGCATTGCCAAAGAAACTGCAAATCTAGAGGAAGTTGATAACATTATCGCTACGGGTTATGGTAGAGTCGTGGTCCCATTTGCAGATAAAAGTGTCACGGAGATTACTGCCCATGCACGAGGTATTGCCCACCAGCTCCCGGAAACGCGGACATTGATAGATATCGGCGGTCAGGACTCAAAAGCAATTATCCTCGGCGATTATGGATTGGTAACTGATTTTGCGATGAACGACCGCTGTGCAGCCGGGAGCGGGAAGTTCCTCGAATATCTGGCAATGACAATGGAGCTCCCGATTGCGGAGTTCGCGGAACTCGCATATTCATCGCGGAATCCGGTGATGATATCATCAATCTGCACAGTTTTTGCCGAGACAGAAGTCCTGTCTTTACTCGCCGAGGGAGTATCTCGTCAGGATATCGCTGTTGGTGTACATCGCTCGATAGCAATGCGTGTGGGGCAACTTACCAACTCTCTTCACCCACAATCTCCAGCGGCATTCTCCGGTGGAGTTGCAAAGAACCGCTGTTTGGTTCGTGAGATTTCTGAAGTGTTGGAAATGGACGTTGCTGTGCCGGATGAGCCTGAGTTTACTGGTGCATTGGGTGCTGCAATATTGGCTGCGGAACTGCAATAATAACTACGACTTAACCGTTATGGCACGGCGCGCCGTGCTCCACGCGAAATTTGACGATTCAAACAAATGTAAGAATTTTAATTATATCAAAAGCAGGATCTTGTCTAAAATCTCACCAACTTCACGCCTGAGAAAGTAAACAACCTCTGCCAGAATTCCCATCAGGGGAAATTACAGAAGCTGGGGTGATGTATCAGAGGTTGATTAATATTAAGTAACTATGCCGTCGCTCCGGCCTTGCGCCGGAGTCCAGAGAGGTGCCCTCTGATGAAATTGGAATATGCGGAATTGCTGCTCCTCTGGATTCTGTTCATCTACGATTCACAGCGATAACGATTACCTACGTTCGCATGAATGACGTGAGTTGTTTCTCGGCATTTATTCCGATGAGTATTGCAGTGGAAGCAAAGTTCTGCGGTCGTCCTACGGAAGTGGAGTGATCCCAAAATGGGAGAAAGGGCACGGCGCGCCGTGCCCCTTGTATCTTGTCTTATATCAGTTTTCTGTCTTTTTACACCATCTTTTGTTATCTTGTAACATTCTCCCA
>JABGPL010000134.1 GCA_018644935.1 Calditrichota bacterium
AGTTTGTCTGGGTCTATTAGCACCTGAAATTGTTTTTCGAACCCGCCCCAACTGTTAATCTCTGCCACTCCAGGAACTGAACGAAGCTGAGGTTTTATCAGCCAATCCTGAGTCTCTCTCGCGAATGTTGGACGCATTGCCTGGAATGTATCAATGACTATGTAGTGGAAAATTTCTCCCAGTCCGGTAGAAATCGGTGCCAACTCAGGTCGCCCCAATCCTTCCGGCAATTCCACCTGTGCTATCCGTTCGCCGACTTGCTGGCGAGCAAGATAAATGTCTGTCCCATCCTCGAATACGAAGGTTATCTGTGAGAGTCCAACTTTGGAAATAGACCTCATTTCAGTAAGTCCAGCAAGCCCACCTAATTCCCATTCAATCGGGGCAGTTACAGTTGATTCTACATCGTCAGCCGCGTACCCTGGTAGCGACGTATTGACTTGAACCATTACCGGTGTAGTATCCGGGTAGGCATCGAAGGGCAAATGGAGAAGCGATACCATTCCTGTTAGAGCCATTACGAGTGTCAATGAGAGCACCAACCAACGATGAGCAAGCACCCAATCTAAATAGTTTGTTAACAGCATGTAGTTAAACTCCCACAGGACAACAACCTGCTCCAATGCCCTCTTTCATCATTTCGGTTTTTAAGAGATAGCTACCTGAGGTTGCTATACGCAGACCCGGCTCAATGCCAGTAACAACATAGCCGCCATGACTGGCATATTCGATCGTGATCTTGCGTGGTCGCAGTCGGTCAGGGGTTTCAGCAATAAATACAACATTGCAACACCCGTCCCATTGCACAGCAGATTCAGGTATCATGACGCTGCTCTGTGGTTTCTCAACTTCAATTGAAACTCGTACGTACTGTTGAAACCTGATGTCAGAATCATTCTGCAGGACTCGAATGCGTACTGGGACCGAACGAGTAACAGGATTGGCTACATCAGATACCCATATTACTTCACCTGATTCACGCTGGAGTGCATTTCCATCAGAGGAAATGCTTGCAGTCTGCCCAATTCGGACTCTTGGAATGTCTGATTCGCGTATTTGAACGATTACTTCTATCTCATTGACATCTGCGACTTGAGCCAGTGGCTGACCAACTTCGATGATTGAACCAAGCTCTGCTCGATAATCAATGAGTTTTCCAGATTGAGGTGCACGAACATAAATCAAGGTGTTTATAAAGTCTGATTTACCAGCATTCGCAATATCTTCCTCTGAATATCCAATTAACACAAGGGCACTTCGAGTCTTTCTCAAATATATTCGGGACTTTTCTACTTCTGTTTCGGCATCCAGCACCTCACGCTCACTTATCAGGCCAATTTTTGCGAGGTCTTTCTTTCTTAAGAGGTTCGATTCGTTCAGATTTAGAATAGCCTTGGATTGGAGGTAGTCTGAACAGAGCGAAGCCGCCTCAATTGATTCAATATTAGCGATAATCTGATTCTTTGTCAGCTGCTGTCCCGGGCTGGCAACCCATCGCACAAGTGTCCCCCTTACAAGACTTGGTACAATTGTCGCAGATGATGGTGAGAACCGAATTTCGCCAGGTGCCTCGACATGATCAGTTGTTATAATTTCGACTACTGTTGCAAACTCAAGCCCAACTCGTTGGCCGCTCTGGACACTCGCAAGCTGAATGACAGCATCGTTAGTGGTGCAGAATTTCTTGTTGGAACGAAATATGGATGTTTGCGGTTTTCCTTCGCGCTGTATTGTACTTTCACCATTGAGTTGTTCAAATTGCATTTCCTGAGGAAACTTTATACCGGGATTGCAAATGTAGCAGTGTGACTCTGGCAAGTCATGTCCTGCACACCAGTCCTTTTTGCCTTTGAAAGAATCTATAAGCTTTGTATTACACTTTGTACACTCTGATTCAGGGACACGGTGCTCATCACACCAATCAACTGTTGTTGTTGACTTGATATTATTATACTCGGATTCCTGCGGAAACTTTATACCGGGATTACAAACGTAGCAGTGTGACTCAGGCAGACCATGTCCAGCACACCAATCTTTTTTGGCTTTGAAAGAATCTATAAGCTTTATATTGCACTTTGTACATTCTGATTCAGGGACACGGTGATCATCACACCAATCAGGTGCCTGAGTGGATTCTTTATCTGTAAAGCTTGCAACCCAATTGATATACTCCAATTCCTGGGAAAATTTTATTTCTGGATTACAAACATAGCAATGAGATTCAGGCAGATCACATCCACGACACCAATCATTATTAGATTTGAAAGATTCCCTAAGTTCGGTATTACACATTGTGCAAACTGACTCTGGGACACGGTGCTCCTGACACCAGTCGACACCGGTCTGAACTGTCGTACTTGTTTGCCCGGGTTTGAGGATCAAAAAGGCTGTGACAGAAATGGAAATGATTACTATTTTAGCGACATAACGTCGTAAAAACATCGGATTCCTCCGTTGAAAAATATTAGCTTGAACATGGAAGCTAATTTATAGCTGCCAAAGTGAAGAGTTGTACGTTCTCTTGAAAAGAGCATATCTGCTAAACCGCATTCAGAATGGAAATCTAAAATTGCGGTTACTGGCCGGGGATAGGAGGTCTATACTGGGGTTCAAGCACTAAATGGCGAGGAGCGATTGTTGTAATATGGATCAGGAAATTAATCGTCAGGGTGTTGGTGATTAGTATGTCACCAACGATCAATTCCGCACAACCAGCACACGAGTAGTCGCAATCATGTGCAACGGAATCGTGCCAATTTTGGTCTTCATCGCATGTCTTTGCACAGGTGGACTCGCACCAAAAAGTAATGCAGCAAAAGAGGACAATGAGCAGAAGGCGAATAATGATGTCTAATTGTCGTGGAATATCAACACCCTGTTTGATTGAAACGATTAAACCAAAGTTCTTATTGTACAATATACGAGTTGAAACTTAAGCTATTTGTATTTCCCTGAATGAAATGTATTGGAAAACTTATCTTGAGTATTTAGCTTCATATCCTTAATTGTGAGCAAGAATAATGAGATTGACGGGAAGGTGCGGTAAACTATTATCCAGAGAATGTAAAGGAGTTGAAAAATAAAAATCCAGCAGCAGTACGGCGATTTATCTTCGCTTGTAAGTAGTTATAGAAAAATAAAATGTATTTGGCCCTGGAAGGGGTTTGAACCCCCATTCCCAGGTGTCGGCTTAAATGGCAGACGGAGTGTTTATCAATGCAATTTGAGGTAGTATCAGACACAGTATAAATCCATAGACAACGTTAGCATCATTAAATCCTGCTAACTCTTCCCCCATCCAATGTCACGTACTCATCAAACAAATTACAAGTCATACAAGAATGAATTGGGAAAACCAAAACGACATCACCAATGTTAACTCTTTCAAACAATTTGCCTGAGACATTTACTGTTCCATGTTCCTGTGATAGTGAAACAACCGGGGCATCAAAGTTAACAGAACCTATAGATTCACCACCGCAGAAATTGGAAAGATAACCGAATAGTTTATTACCTTCAACGTCAGCAATGAATTCCTTTGAAAGATGAACACCACCTCCATGTATTACGATCTGATTGCGTTCTTCATACTTTCCGACAACCGGACAGGCAACAGCAACTGCGATATCATCATAACTACAGACACCCTTTGAAGCTTGAGTAACATCATAGAAAACGAAATTCCCCGGTCGGATTTCATCCACACCCTCAAAGTCATCTATTATGCTACAGCAAGGTGTATCTCCGGTTGATACTTTGAAGGTTCTGAGTCCAGAAGTACTAAGGATTTCTTTTACCGAAAGCAATCTCGAATGAGCCTGGGTGTAAACAGCTCTGATCTCTGCAATGTTTTGGGCATAATAGCTATGTCCATTGTGGGTGAGGATGCCTTCAAATGTGAGGTTTGATGAGTTCTGGATATGTTTTGCAAGTGAAACAATTTTACCCCACTGTTCCCAGGGAATTCCTACTCGTCCGTAGCCTACATCGACCTTGATCCACACATTTACCAATGCCTTAAGCTCTTCGGAAAGTTTTTTCACGGCAATGTCAGAATCGACCAGAACTCCCAGCCTTATTGACTTTGCAAGCTCTGATATTACCGGGATTTCCAATAAATTCACAGGGAAAGCAATTGTGATGTCATTCCAACCATTTCGTGCGAAATATTGAGCCATTTCTAAGGATGAAACTGTAATTGCCTGAACCCCATCCTTGCGGAACCATTCTCCAATCTCGGCTGATTGATGTGTTTTGAAATGAGGTCGAAAAACCACATCTGAAATTCGAGCTTTTTTTGCCATTTGTCGAATGTTCGTGATCGCGCGATTTTTGTCGAGGATGAGTGTTGGCTTGGTTATGTTTTTTAACATGTTGGTTTCCGTTTCCCTTCCTGCCTATCCTGATGAGTGCCAAAATTAATCCACTAATAGACACTAATATCACAGCAAACTATTGACAATGCAACTCTGATTCCCCATAATACAAGAAAAACGGGTCGAGAAGTGATATTACCGTAATTTTGAAAAAGCCTTATCACGCCTTGAAATGGATATTAGATAATCAAAGATGTAATAATTTGATATCCTCTCAGATGTAAGTTAATGGTCTGTGATTTTGTGCGTTAGGATTAGCATGTTTGGAGGAAATGTGTATAGAAGGATATAATTCTGCTGAGCATGTTTTCAATTTCACATTGGGAGATTTGAAGAGAGTAAGGGTGAAATCATGGATAAAGCCATATTTTTACTTTTGATACATAGATTTCATGTTTTACTACGTAGTTATTTTATAAAGCTAAACTAAGGTTAACGAGAAGCCATTTTGGAAACCGAAGAGATTAAGAAACTGAAGCAAAGGTTGGAGACGCTTAATCTCCCTCAGATAGGCGAAGATCATATTCGAGAAAAAGTAAAAGTATTAAACAATTTGGCCTTTGCATTACATCGTAGTGACCCGGAAAGGGCAGTGGAGTATGCTCAACAGAGCCTTACATTTGCCGATGGCATGGGATTCCACAAGGAGACAGCTGACAGTTTGCTGATTATTGGAACCTCATATTGGGTCCGGGGTGATTACGATATGGCGCGGAAGTACTATTCAGACTCTTTAAAAGTTTGTGAAGAAATGGGGGATACCAGGAGCGCTGCAAGCTGTCATACTAATATCGGCATAATCCTGAAAAATCAAGGTAATTATGAGCAAGCTCTTGAACATTACATCAAAGCATTGAAGACTAAAGAGGATTTCAAAGATAAACATGGTGTTGCAAAGTGTTGTAACAATATAGGTATTATTTATGACGAGCAGGGAGATTATAAACACGCTCTTACTTATTATCAAAAAGCCCTTGATATATTTGAAGAACTCGGTGATAAGCAGGGTATTGCCTTCTCCTACAACAATATCGGAATAATAAGTGAGGCGCAGGGAGATTTTGATCAAGCATTAGAGCATTATCACAAGTCTTTAAAAATCAAGGAAGAAATCGGGGATAAAAAGGGAGTCGCCAGTTCATACCTGAATCTGAGTTCACTTTTCAGAGAACAAAAGGAAATGGACCAGGTACTGGAATATTGTTTTAAGGCACTTAAACTCTACAGAGAAATAGAGGATAAGCGGGGTATAGCTGATACACTCACCAATATCGGACGAGCATACACTCAGTCAAGTCAATTTGATTTTGCACTTAGTCATCTACAGGAAGGATTAAAGTTAGCTGAGGAAATGGGTGTAAAAGATCTGGAATTAGAGAGTTATCAATATCTTTCCAATTTGTTCGAAGCGCAGAAGAAATATAAAGAGTCCTTAGACTATTATAAGAAGTTCAATGATCTCCGAATAGAGTTGTACAACATGGAGAGTGCTGAGAAGATTGCCCAATTGCAGGTCAAATACGAATCCGAGAAAAAAGAGAAAGAAGCTGAAATACATCGTCTCAAGAACATTGAATTACAGAGGGAAATCGCGATCCGCAAACAAACGGAAGAAGATCTGCTTGAGAATCGGCGGATGCTTAGATCAATCCTTGAATCTACCGGAGATGGCATTTTAGTTGTACATAATGGAGGAATTTTCACGTATTCGAATAAGCGGTTTGCTAAAATGTGGAATGTACCTCAAGATGTATTGGAAGTAGGAGACAGAGATAGACTTCAGAAAGAAGTTATCCACCAGCTGCAAGATAGTGAAGGATTTCAGAAGAAATTGTTAGAACTAAATATATCCGTCAATGAACATCTCGATTATGTTGAGTTTAAAGACGGACGCATCTATGAGCGCTACTCAACACCTTTGTTTAGCGAAGGTAAGGTATCCGGTCGCGTGTTTAGTTTTCGAGATGTGACGGAGAAGAAGAAGACCGAGGAATATCTTCAGAAATTACAGAAACTCGAAAGTATTGGAACACTGGCAGGTGGTATCGCACATGATTTTAACAATGTTCTAACGGTGTTATTTGGGAATATTTCGATAGCCAAGCTGGAACTCTCAGATGATCATCCCTCTTTCCCATTTATAGATGATGCAATAAAGTCATTTAGTCGAGCAACAGACCTCACGAGACAGTTACTGACCTTTGCAAAAGGAAGCGAACCAATAAGAGAGGATGTTGACCTTGGTGAAATTGTTATGGAAGCTACAAGGTTTGATTTGGCTGGCAGTAATATGAAACCGATATTTGATGTAGCAGACAATCTGTGGATTGCTAAAGTGGACAAGGGACAAGTTGAACAAGTAATTTCCAATCTGGTAATAAATGCTAACCAGTCAATGCCAGAAGGTGGAAATCTCTACATCTCTCTTGAAAACAGAAATGTGGAAAATAAGGATATATCAAATTTTGAATCCGGAAAATATATCAAAGTCACCGTGCAGGACCAGGGAATAGGTATTGATCGTAAATACATCGACCGGATATTCGATCCCTATTTCAGCACTAAACAAACTGGGAGCGGTTTAGGATTGGCAACAGTTTTTTCTATCATGAACAAACACGGTGGACAAATAAGTGTCGAATCGGAACTTGGTAAGGGAACAATCTTTACTTTATTTTTTCCTGCATCTGAAACAAAGTCACTGATTGGAACAAAAAGGAGGCCGCCGGAATCTCCGGATATTTGCGAAAACGCGAGAATACTAGTGATGGATGATGAGGAAAATATCTGTAAGACGGTTAAATCGATGTTGGAAAAAACCGGTTGCAAAGTCGAAACGGTCGAGGATGGCGAACGAGCGATAGAAATATACATGGATTCGTTTAGCAAAAGTGAACCCTTTGATATTGTTATTATGGATTTAACTATTCCAGGTGGGATGGGTGGAAAAGTCGCAGCAAAAGAACTTCTTGCGTTAGATCCTGATGCGAAAATTATTGTATTCAGCGGTTACTCCACAGATCCTATAATTGCAAATTATCAGGAATATGGTTTTAGTGGAAGGCTCGAGAAACCATTTACAATTATTAATCTGACAAGAGAAGTAATTCGAGTTCTGAAGAAAATCTAATTTTTATTACCGTTGATAGGTGAAAATGGATGTGAATTATCGGGTTACTATTATCGCGGATGAGAGTTAGTTCGATCAAGTTAATCACCATCTCTGTCGTTTCTTTAGCTCTGTGGGAGCATGTGGCGATATGCCCCCACTGTACTTGAATGTATAATACTAAACTGGCTCAACCCCGCCGCCTCTTTTTACCTTTTTTGCATCTATTTCATTCATTATTTTCTTTCTTAGCCGAATAGACTTTGGCGTAACCTCAACCAACTCATCATCTTCAATGAATTCCAGTGCCATCTCAAGAGACATGATACGAGGTGGATGAATGTGGTATGCGTCTTCAGAACCGGAAGCACGCATGTTTGTCAGCTTCTTCTCTTTAGTAATGTTAACCCAAATGTCTTTCATTCTGGAGTTTTCACCAACAACCCGACCCGCATAAACCTCTTCTCCAGGTGAGACGAACATAACACCGCGTTCCTGAATGTTCTCAACTGCATATGCTGTTGAGCGTCCCGTTCTATCTGCAACTAACACGCCATTGATAACACGGTCGAATTCGCCTGTAAATGGTCTCCATCCTGAAAAGACATTGTTTACAATCGCCGTTCCGCGCGAATCGACAATTAGTGCAACCCTGAGTCCGATCAATCCCCTTAAGGGGATATCGTACTCGAGTCTTACCCAACCGGATGAATTGTTCACCATCTTCAGCATTCTACCTTTTCGAGGCGCGAGCATTTGACTGACAGTGCCAATGTATGCCTCCGGACAGTCAATTACAACGTGTTCAAATGGTTCGAGCAACTGTCCGTTCTCAACTCTGGTTCGCACCGTAGGTTTCCCGATAGCCAACTCAAATCCTTCACGCCGCATTGTTTCAATCAGGATCGCCATCTGCAACTCACCACGACCGATTACTTTGTAGGAGTTAGATGTTTCGGTCTCTTCGACCTGCAGCGATGGATTACCCTGGATTTCCTTAAACAGGCGGTCACGTATTTGAATACTAGTCAAAAGATTACCTTCGCGTCCTGAGAAAGGGGAGGTGTTCACTGAGAACATCATTTCAAGCGAGGGTTCGTCGATTTTTAAGGCGGGCAGTGGTTTCGGAGTTTCGACATCTGTCAATGTGTCGCCGAGTTTAATCCCTTCAAGTCCGGCAATAGCGACGATATCACCCTGTCGTGCTTCTTTGATTGCAACTCGTTTCAGTCCGGAAAAGCCGAAGAGTTTTGTGACTTTGGCTTTAGTGCCAATAGAATGATCTTCGCCATCAGTCATCAGAATTGTTTCGCCAGTTTTCAGAATTCCATTAGAAACTCTTCCAATTCCAATCCTACCAAGGTAGTCGCTGTAATCAAGAGATGTAATCTGAAGTTGTAGTGGGTGACCCTCTAAATATGAAGGGGGAGGAGTCTTTTCGACAATTAAATCAAACAACAGTTTCAAATCTGTTCCGGGCTCATTTATATCCATTGTCGCTGTTCCGTTTTTAGCAACGGTATAAACGACCGAAAAATTGCATTGTTCCTCAGTTGCGTCTAAATCGAAAAACAGCTCCAAAACCTCGTTTAATACTTCATCAATCCGAGCATCAGGACGATCTATCTTGTTGATTACAACGATTACGGATAAACCGTTGGCAAGTGCATTTGAGAGCACATACCGGGTTTGCGGTAGCGGTCCTTCTGATGCATCGACGAGCAGCAGACAACCATCCACCATTTTCAGAATTCGTTGTACTTCACCACCGAAATCAGCGTGACCGGGAGTGTCAACGATGTTGATTATCTTGTCTTTGAAGGGGATAGCCGTGTTCTTCGCCATGATTGTGATTCCCTTTTCACGTTCCAGGTCCATTGAGTCAAGTGCGCGTTCTGCAATTTTCTCACGTGCAGTGAACAAGCCGGATTGTTCCAACATCCCATCTACCAAAGTAGTCTTGCCATGATCGACATGAGCGATGATGGCGACATTTCGTAAATTTTCTCGTGTATTTTTCAAGTTACTCTCATTTTCAAATTAGCAAGATCTTTGATTTGTTTTTCTTTGTCAGGAATGCTTTTTAGATGAAAAGGTTAAAATTTCGTATGGACACGGTTGCGTACCTGAGCCCAATTTCGGAAATCCTGATGTTTTTTGTGAAGATGCAGCTTTCTGAACTAACAAGGCACCAGTACCGTTCCAATAAGACTATGTG
Source organism: Calditrichota bacterium (assembly GCA_018644935.1). Lineage (GTDB taxonomy): Bacteria > Electryoneota > AABM5-125-24 > Hatepunaeales > Hatepunaeaceae > JABGPL01. Next base: position 9,704 of record JABGPL010000134.1, read on the forward strand.
TTGATGTTTCCAGCTGTTGTTTCCACATCGTCAAAAAAAACATAAACAAATAAAATTATCGCGCCAATCGCTAATGCCTTTTTTTCATAAGAAAATAATTTATCCCTTCCCTTCCCTTTCTTTTTCATAATTAACAAAGAATTTTAATCTTTATAAATATTATTAAATTCGTACTTTAAT
>JABGPL010000135.1 GCA_018644935.1 Calditrichota bacterium
AAAATAAATGAAATAAAAATGATTATTAAAATAAACCATGGTTGTAGAGTAAATATAGTTTTATCAAATATAATTCTTAAAACAGACAAACAAACAAGAATATATACCATACTATTCTTAAACATTTTTTCAATTATTGTAAGTATGATAAACAAAATAAATATTGAGAAAAAATAATTACTTGGCAAATGAATCAATTTGAAAAAAATATTAAGCGGCCAAATAAACCCAAATAAAAATAAAAATAAAAATAAAGGTGTAGATATAGTACTTCTCAATAGAGATACAGAAGATGTGTATTTAACTTTTGAAGAAGGTGGTAAGTGGGAGCAATTGATAAATGGATAATTGAGGATATTTGCGATAATCCGGAGGAGATTACATCAATACAAAGAATGGTTGATGTCAGAGTATATAACTTGACTCCGACTTATTATACATTTGATGTATCTGTGAAGGATAGCATTTCAGGGGCATACTCCTCTGAAGTGAGCGACATAGAAATTTATGAGTATTCCGAACAACGAGTTTCTCTATCTGGAATTGAATTAGCCTCTCACCATATATTTGGGGAACTTGCTCCCAAGTTCAACCGAGGAGGATACTCACTTGTCCCAACCCCGAGAAAAATTATTGGTGAAGAGAAACCATATTTTTTCTATTATTTTGAAGTTTATCCACCTACCAGAAGTCTTTCTGGGGTAGATCTCGAAGATAAGTTATCTCCGTACACAATATCAAGATACGTATTGAACGGAGCACAGGACACCTTGATAGTATTACCAGTTATCACCAGAAACGCAGGAATTACTGGTTTCTCCGAAACAGATACTGTTTTTATTGAGGATCTTGCGGGAGGGAGTTATGATCTATTGATAAACGTTAGAGACTCCGACAACTTTTCCTTTGGTGTACAAAAACGGTTTTTTGTCCATCAAAAAGAATTAGTTGCCGGCAAATTTGACATGCCAATCGATTCGCTCGCAGTTGAAGAGGAACTCTATGAAATTGGTTTCATGATGAGTGCTGGACAGCGAAAAGTTATTAATAAGAAAACGTTACGGGAGAAGGCTTTTTTTCTTGAAGAATTCTGGAAGTTGTATGATGATGACACAACAACTGTTGAGGTGCCTCTTAGATTGACATACAGAGAACGGGTTGCAACCGCGGATGAACGATGGCAAACATCGCGAAGAAAGGGACATCAAACCGATCGTGGACGAGTTCATGTGTTGTTCGGCGAATGCGATAGTTATGACAATTTTCCTCTTCAACCAGACACAAAGCCTTACCAAATTTGGATCTATGAATACGTAGATGGGGGAGTTGAATTTGTTTTTGTAGACCGAAGTGGATTGGGTGAATATGAGCTTGTACATTCGACTCGCAAAGGAGAAATTAATAATCAAGATTGGTATGAACTGTATGTACAGCGCAGTCACGTGGAATCCAGAAGATAATGGGTAGAAACAGGAGAGAAAATGCCTGAACCAGTAATCAGTGTAAGTGATCTGATCAAAACATATAAAGATCGAAAAAGAGGGAAGGTTGAGGCAGTAAAAGGTGTGAGCTTTGAAGCTTTCGCCGGAGAAATCTTTGGATTACTTGGTCCGAATGGAGCTGGAAAGACTACCTGCTTGAGGATGTTGGCAACAATTCTGAAACCTACAGAGGGCAGTGCTTTTATTGCAGGGAGTAGTGTCACGGAAAATCCAGATAAAGCCAGACGGTCATTTGGATTTATGAGTGGTGATACTGGTCTTTATGATAGACTTTCAGCTCGTGAGATGGTTGCTTATTTCGGAAATCTATATTCTCTATCATCCGATGAGGTCAACACACGAGTTTCTTTACTGGGTGAAAAATTGGACATGGGTGATTTCTTCGACAGGCGTTGTGCAAAGCTTTCGACAGGTCAAAAACAGAAAGTGTCAATTGCAAGAACAGTTATTCACGATCCACCGGTTTTAATTCTCGATGAACCTACATCAGGATTAGATGTTCTTGCATCTCGAAATATCGTATCTTTTATCCGGTCGGCTCGAGACGACGGAAAATGTGTAGTTTTGTCAACGCATGATATGGGCGAGGCTGAGAGATTGTGTGATAGAATTGGGATAATTCATAACGGATCGATAGTTGCTATCGGGACCAAACAAGAGCTGTTTAATCAATATAACGCAGAAGATCTCGAAACCGTTTTCCTGCGAGCCATTGGAGAGGATAATAAGTATGTTTAGAGCGGGTTCACGACATGGATTGCGATACTTAGCGAATCAAATTATGAATAGGGTTATCGCTTTCGCTGTGCTGCTGGTTGTAATAGTCCCGGCATTGTTTCTGATAATTAACAAAGTTTCCGCTGAAGATAACATCATTAATCGGCTGCAGAGGGATATAAGGTTGCTTTGCAGTCAGGATTTTGCAGGTAGGGATGTCCCCGGTCAGTATGGGGATAAAACGGCTGTTTGGCTAAAAGAGCAGTTTGAACGAATCGGATTAGAACCCGGAATAGATGACAATGAGTATCTCCAAAAAGTTCCTTTGATTTCAGCCAGATTGGATACCGAAAATACAAGTATTGAGTTTGCCTCCAAAAAGGGAAGCTTAAAATTGGAATGGGGAGAAAACTTGTATTACTTCCCCCGTAATATTGCGAGTTTTGAGAAAACGGTAGAATTAAAGTTTGCAAATTATGGAATTACTCTGCCAGGTGAAAATAGGTTTGACTTTCAAGGTGATTTTACTGGGAAAGCTGCGGTAGTTTTTGCAGGAAGTGGAGATCTGTCCCGTCGAAAAGCTGGTCGATTTGCGATGACTGCTTTTAAGGCAGTTGCCGCTCGAAAGGCAGGTGCTGCAATGATAATTGTGGTTCATAAATCAGATAATCCTAAGAGGTGGCTGCCTCCTAATGATATGGCAAAAATAGCAACAGCAGGGAATCCGTTGACGGATCTTCCAAATTCCACTCCTGATTTCCCCGTAATTAATGCTAATTTTTCAGCGGTGAAAGATTTGCTTTTTGATGCAAACATGAAACCATTGCCTGAGTTTGATGCTGTTACTGTGAGTTTTAAATCGGGATTTAAAGATCACAAAGATGTTTACGGCTACAATGTTTGTGGGAAACTCCCAGGAAAGTCTGATGAATATTTGTTGCTTGGAGCTCATTATGATCATTTAGGAATTGAAACGGAAGGTGAAGGAGAAACATTGGTTTTCTTTCCCGGAGCAAATGACAATGCAACAGGGATTGCTGGGCTGCTTGAAGTTGGTAGAGTTTGGAGCCAGAGAGAAAAAGCTGAAAGAGGTTTGTTGCTGACAGCCTTTACTGCCGAGGAAGATGGGATGCTTGGTTCAAAGTACTTTATAAATAATCTTCCGGTTTCGATTGAATCCATATACACTATGGTAAATCTCGACATGATCGGAGGTAAAGGGTTTGCATCAATGCGTGAGGCAAGGCAACCAGATGCAGAACCAGATCCTGATTTTGCAAATGCTTACTACAGCATTGGCGCACCACGTTTACATGAAATAATAGAGTCAACAGCAAAAACTGGGACACTCGATCTCGACATCACTTCAGTTGGTAGATTTCCATATAATGATGGTGGTCCCTTTCATGAAAAGCAGATACCTACCATACACATGTTCTCTGGATTTGATAGCGATTATAGTCAAATCACTGATACACCCGATAATCTTGATTGGGACAAGCTGATGAGATTAGTCTTGCTCACAGACCAATTATTAGTTAATTTAAATAATGAACAGGGAGAGATTGGCTTTGATCCCCAAATCAGGTCAACCGGAAAGGGTATGAAGTATTAATTTGGTGTAGAATTATTGTTTCCGAAAGAATTTGCTCAAGTATCAAATTTTTTACTTGGGGAGTGCGGACATTCCTGTCCGCAGGATATCGACATAGATGACGGACAAGTTGTGTCCGGGTTCCCCAGAGAGGGGATTAAGCACCTGAGAAGATTAGAAGAGGAAGATAACATGAACTGGAAGAATTTGGTATTTGTTTTCGCAGTAATTGTTCTGTTAGCTCCACTGCAAACAGTCCTGTGTCTGACTGTTATAAATGGAGGGGATGTAAGCGGTCAATGGACGGTACAGGACCATCCATTTTTGATAAATGCACCGGTTACTGTGCCAGCGAATGGAACATTGATTATAGATCCTGGAGTCGAGGTGTTGTTTAGCGCAGGATCACAATTCGACGTTTTTGGATCACTCATTGCAGAGGGAACTCCAGATGATTCGATAACTTTCAGAGCCAATGCAGGGAGAGTTGGTGACTGGAGATGGTTGAAGATTGATGGAGCCAGAGCCTCAGGTAGTCGTCTAAACTACTGTATCATTCGGCACACAGAATATGGTCTGCACATAATTGGTGCCCAGCCAATAGTGACGAATTGTCGTATATCTGAACACTCACGCAGCTGTATATTAATTGAGGGTGGATCACGAGTTGAAGTCAGCAACAGTGTAATAGCAGCAAGTTCCCACCAGGGGATAAAGATTGATGAAGGATCAAATCCCAGAATTAGAGATTGCCAGGTTCATGGGAACGCCGATGTTGGCATTGCTGTAACTGGTAATGCATATCCGATGATTGAACGCGTTGTTTTTAATAATGCTGTGGATCATGCGATCTATCTTCAGGACGCGGGAGCGTGTTCCCTGACATCAAATGAGTTCTATAATTGCGATCTTCGGGCGATTAACATCTCTCAGAGTAACCGGGTTGTAGTGTTCAGAAATTTAATTTTTCAATCCCGAGGGGATTATGCGGTTTACGCGTATCGTAGCAATGATGTTATGATTGCCAATAACACCCTCTATGACAACAGCATAACAGGTCTCGGTGCTGTTAACTGCACATCAAGTGAAATAACCGGAAACATTGTGATGATGTCCGGTCAGGATGGAATTTATAATCAGGGTGGAGGAGTGAGACTTTCCTACAATGATGTTCTTCGCAATGGTCGAGATGACTATGGTGGTGGAATTGATCCTGGAATGAATGACATCAGTGAAGATCCAGTGTTTGTCAATCCTGGAAGGAGGGATTTTACACCGAGTGAAGGTTCACCTGTGATTAATGCTGGAAATCCGCGAATCACAGATCCCGATGGTACAACCTCTGACATTGGAGCAAAATTCTTCAACATGAATGCTGCCCCTGAAATTCAGTCCTACTGGCCTGAAAATCTAGAAAGAGCAGAAGGGGATCAGGAAATCGAATTCGGGATTGAGGCTTCTGACACAGAAGGTCAAAGGTTGACTTACACCTGGTGGGTGAATGGTGAACAGCAACGTGGGGCTGAGGATTCAACTTTTGCATACACTTTTGGTCGGGATGGCCAATATGCCGTAATGGTAATGGCCGATGATAGACTCTATATGGGGCAGGTATTTCAGGAGTGGCAATTTGAAATCTATGGTAGTGACGCTCCATACGAGCAATCAACTGTGCCATCGGATTTTTCGCTCAGCGTTCCATATCCAAATCCGTTTAATGAATCAACCAAATTCCAGATTGGAATTTCAAGCCCGGGACTCATTAATATTATCCTGACTGATCTTATGGGAAGGATAGTTTATGAATCCTCGCAACTCCTGAATTCAGCTGGAGTTCATGAGTTTACCGTTTCCTCGGCAAACATCCCGGCAGGGATGATGATATTGTCCGCAGAGAAAAATGGAATTCGCCACAACAGACGTCTGGTTGTTTTGAAATAGAAGTAATACAATAATTTGGAGAATTAAATGCAACTGAGGCATTTATTAAATATTTTAGCTGTAGTTTTACTGGTATTTGTCGCTTCAAACCTTTTCGCACAGGATGATCCAAAAGTGGAGCTCAAAAAGGTTTATGCGGATATCAAGCAGATTGATGTCGACATGACCGCCGCTTCGGAAGCTGCGAATCATGACAAATATAACGAATTACTTGCGAAGCGTGAAGAGCTAACCCTGCGAGTTGAGGAATTGATACAGCAAGTAGATGCATTGAAGGAAACAGCTCAAACAAATGCTCAGGCTAAACAGCACTATAACGAAGGTGGTGTTTCGCTGAAAACTGGTGATTATCCGAAGGCAATTGAAAGCTACAAAAAATCTCTTGCTATTGAGCCAAATAATGCCTCCGCACATTACAATATGGGAATCGCCTATCTGAAGCTTAAAAAGAATCCAGAGGCGAAACAAGGATTTCTGGAAAGTACAAATTTGAATCCTGAGTATGTGGAAGCGTATATTGCGCTGGGTAAAATTGCTGAGCAAGAGCGAAATTCCGCAGATGCACTGAAATACTACAGCAAAGCTATAGAGCTGGATTCAACTAAAGCTAAAGCCCATTATGGCATTGGTAATGTCAATTTTATGGCAAAGGTCTATCCCAAATCCACCTCCGCCTATCGCAATGCTGTAAAATATGCTCCCAGATTGACTGGTGCATGGGTTGGGCTTGGAAGATCATTGGTGGGAGAAAATAAAAATACAGAAGCTGTAACAGCTCTAAAAAAGGCAGTATCGTTGTCGCCGAAAAAGTGGCAGGGATATTATCACCTTTCAGCAACTCTGAATAAAATGGGAAATTTCACCGACGCTTTTACTGCTGCGACCAACTGCCTGAAGTATAAGAAAAACTACGCTGCGGCCTATTATGAAAAAGGTTTCGCTCTGATGAGTCTTAAACGGAAAGAAGAAGCTATAGCTGCATTTGAAAAAGCAAAATCAGATCGATCATGGCGGGATATTTCTGATTACTACATCAAGAAGATGCAGGGAAAGGTCCAATAACGTTAAACGATCTTCATATAAGTTTCCTCTGCAGAGCCACCGTAGAGCTTTGCCTCGGAGATGAGAACAAAATAATACCCGCTTTCAAAGAATGTCTGGAAGCGGGTATTACTCAGGATCAACTTCGTGAAATCATCCTGACAACCTACCTTTTTGACGGTTACCCAACCGCGCTCGAAGGATTTCGACTACTTACAGACATTTCGGATATCCCAAAAAACACTCTTTCAGAACACACTTACAATTCTGAAAACATAAAGAAATGGAGAGAACGAGGAGAAATCCTCTGTAAAAAAATATACGGCGCTCAATACAAAACACTTATGAGTAGGGTAAAAGAGTTTGCGCCGGAACTGAGTGATGCAATGCTCGTCGAAGGTTACGGCAAAGTTTTATCGCGAGACAATATTGACGTTCGAATGAGAGAGTTATGCGTCGTTGTAATATTGGCATTAAAACACCGATTGCGCCAGTTGTTGAGCCATGCTCTCGGTTGCCTGAGGTTAGGTGTAACTGAGGATCAACTTCGTGTCGCTGTTAGTTTTGCCCTGAAAGAAACCCCACCACAAAAAGCCAATCTGGTTTTAATAACCATCCAACATGCAGTAGACTCCGCAAGCAAGTCATAATGGCATAGTCAATGCCATAATGGCAGATATGTGTTTCGAAATACAACTGAATATTTAGGAAGAGCAGTGCATTGTGTTCTTCTTGAAAATATGTTTCGTTCTGATTCGCGAACTTCCATTCTGGAAGACCGTATGTCCAAGAAGGCAGTTTCATTAGGTTGGACATTTCTTTCCGACCATCCGTTAGCTGACGGATTCACTAATTCACAAACATTTACGATGATAAGAGCCTTCGCCCTAGTGACAGGCAGAAATGTCTATCCTGCTTCCGGAATAATCCAGTAAACACTCGCGCCTGAGTGACAAAGTCGCGACTACCTATGAAAGCATCACTATCAGTAACAAATATCAATAAGGCACATTAATGGCACATAATTTGCTAAACGGGTATGTAGAAGCTCTGGTGACAGAGCGGATTAAAAACGAAATTTAAATCTTACATAAAGAGGAGTACCTACAGAAATGGGTAACAAGATAATTGGTATCGACCTCGGCACAACCAACAGTTGCGTCGCGGTTATGGAAGGTGGACAACCCACAGTAATTCCGAATCCGGAGGGAGCACGCACGACACCTTCTGTAGTAGCTTTTTCAAAGTCAGATGAAAGACTGGTTGGTGGCTCGGCTAAACGTCAGGCAGTAACCAACCCCAAGAAGACTATACACTCGATTAAGCGTTTTATGGGTAGGCATTTTGGTGAAGTAAACAGTGAACGCTCCCAGGCACCTTATCAGGTTGTCAGTGGCGAGGGTGATCTTGCACAAGTGAAAATTGATGATAAAACATATTCACCACCTGAAATTTCTGCTATGATTCTTCAAAAGATGCGACAATCCGCAGAGGATTATCTCGGTGAGAAGGTCACCCGGGCAGTTGTAACAGTTCCTGCATATTTTAACGACTCGCAACGTCAGGCGACTAAAGACGCCGGTGAGGTTGCCGGTTTGACGATTGACCGAATTATAAATGAACCTACGGCAGCATCTCTGGCGTATGGTATGGATAAGAAAGCCGATCAGAAGATCGCAGTGTTCGATCTCGGTGGTGGTACGTTTGATGTTTCGATTCTTGAAATTGGTGATGGCGTATTTGAAGTGAAGTCAACCAACGGTGATACACACCTTGGTGGCGATGATTTTGATCACGTTCTGATAGACTGGGTTGCGGATGAATTTAAGAAGGCTGAAGGCGTTGATTTAAGAAAAGACCCGATGGCTTTACAGAGATTAAAAGAAGCATGTGAGAAGGCAAAGATTGAGCTTTCGAGTTCAATGCAGACTCAGGTCAGCCTGCCATTCGTAACTGCTACAGCCGAAGGTCCCAAGCACCTTGATATGACTGTGACCCGTGCCCAATTTGAAAGATTAATTGAGCCTTTGGTTCAAAGAACCCTCGGTCCGTGTGATCAAGCTATGCGCGACGCGAAACTGAACTCTTCGGAAATAGACGAAGTTATCATGGTTGGTGGATCTACTCGAGTTCCCGCCGTTATTGATTCAGTAAAGAAATTCTTCAACAAAGAACCGAACCACTCGGTGAACCCGGATGAAGTAGTTGCGATGGGTGCAGCCATTCAGGGTGGTGTTCTTGCTGGTGACGTTTCCGATGTCGTTCTGCTTGATGTGACCCCATTGTCGCTCGGTATTGAGACTCTTGGCGGTGTGATGACGACACTTATTACGTCAAACACAACAATTCCGACACGTAAAGAAGAAGTATTCAGTACCGCTTCTGACAGTCAGCCAACTGTTGATATCCACGTCCTGCAAGGTGAACGCCCGATGGCGATAGACAACAAGACTATCGGTCGTTTCCAGTTAGACGGCATTCCACCAGCACCTCGTGGTGTCCCACAGATTGAAGTTGCATTCGACATCGACGCGAACGGCATTCTATCCGTTTCCGCAAAGGACAAAGCAACGGGTCGCGAACAAAACATCAAGATTCAGGCTTCTTCCGGACTGACCGATGAAGAAATCGAGAAGATGAAAACTGATGCTAAAGCCAATGCCGAAGCTGACAAGAAACGTCGCGATGAAGTAGATACTCGAAATACTGCCGATCAAAAAGTCTGGCAGACTGAAAAGCAGATAAACGAACTTGGTGATAAAATTGATGAAGAATCCAAGCAAAAACTGCAAGCCGGAATTGATCGCTTGAAAGAGATATTAAAAGGTGCTGATTTGGAAGCAATAAAATCAGCCTCTGATGATCTCGACACAGTCTGGCAGGAAGTTTCAACCAAGATGTACGAAAACGTCCAGCAACAGCAGGCGGACCAGGCTCAACAGCAGGGTGCAGGCGGTCCCGGACCAGATATGGGTGGAGCACAACAGGAATCCCAGGAACCGGAAGTTGAAAACGCCGATTTTGAAGTTGTTGATGATGATGATAAGAAGTA
>JABGPL010000136.1 GCA_018644935.1 Calditrichota bacterium
TGATGGGATTGCAAATCCAACGGAGAGAATCGAGCTGACAATAGCAATCACGAACTATGGCGAGGAAGTCCCTGAGGGTGAGGTGAATATTACTCTGACTCCCGGTTTGCCAAACCTCGATGTTGTGCAGGGTGAGGTCGTGCTTGAAAATGCTCCGGCAGTCGGCGAATCGGAAGAGGTAACTTTTGTCGTTGATATTGGTGGTGGGTTTCCCGACGAGCAACTCGCAATTTTCAACCTCGAATGTGCCGTAGGTGAAGATACCTGGGTTAGTTCAGTCAGCCTTCCACTTGACGGACCAGAGTTGGAATTTGTCTCTATCATTTGGGAAGATGAGCCGATTAGGCCCTCAGAAATAGAAAATTTAAGCATCCGGATTAGGAATATTGGATCAAAAGAGACCGGTGATATCAGTGCAGAATTGGTCAGTTTAACATTAACCATTGATGTCCCAGTTTTCGAGAGCAGCTTTATCAGTGTTCAACCGGACGAAGAGGAACTTTCTGAAGACTTTTTCCAGCTCGCTGCCAATTTGTTTCACCTCGGTGGGTCAGATGCAGATCTGGCATTGATACTAACATCTGAAGCAGGATTTGTTGACACGGTCTTCTTCTCTTATACTGTGGCTGAGGCTGGAGATGGTCAACCCTTCGGTCCCGATGACTATGGTTATATATGCCTTGATGACACTGATGTTGAATGGTTTTCTGCACCTGAATTTAACTGGATTGAAATCGACCCTCACCGTCGTGGCGCCGGGGATGACACAGACCTTCGAGATGTTAGAGAAGAAGATGACAAAAGTGCCCTGTTTGAGCTCCCATTTGTGTTCACCTATTATGGACAGGTGTTCAACGAGATTACCATTTGCACAAACGGCTGGCTGGCAATGGGTGATTGCAGCGAGCTTACCACAGGCCGTAACCGACGTTTTCCGGCAGGTATGTGTGCTCCCGGAATGATTGGACCTTTCTGGGATGACTTGTTGACTCAGAACGAAGGTGGTATTTATACAATGTTCGATGAAGAACTAAATATTTTTATCATAGAGTGGTCCCGAATGCGCAGGCTTCTTCCGGATAATGACGACACCGAAGAGACTTTTCAGGTAATCCTTTATGACCCGGAGTTTTATCCCACTTTAACGGGTGATGGTGACATTCTATTCCAGTATCTCGATGTTACAGATGTCCGTGAGTGCTGGCACTGGGATACTCCCTTCGCTTCAGTGGGAATTTGCAGCCCTGATCAGGGGGATGGACTTACGTATTCCTACTGGAACGAGCTTGCAGACGGTGCTGCTCCGCTTGAAGACGAACGGGCGATCAAATTTTCTTCATCCATGTTGATAACAACGGGACGGATTTTCGGTACAGTCACCGATTTTGAAACCGGAGAACCTATCGAGAGAGCTACAGTGTATACACTACACGGTTTTGTGGCTGTTACTGACGAAAATGGCGCGTATGAAATCGATAATGCTGCAACTGAGATTGATTTCGACATCACAGCAACTGCAGATGGCTATAATGACTCAATGCTGGTTGACCTTTTCCTCGAAAACGAAGGAGAAATTGAGGTAAACTTTGAATTGTTGCATCCGGAGTTTGTCCTCTCTGTGGATGTATTAGAGGATGAAATTGGTATTGACGAACAGGTCGATCAGGACTTTTCTCTTACGAATGAGGGGAACGGTCAGTTAGTCTGGCGAAATGAAATGCGCAATATCGGTGATGCCAACGCTGATCCCTGGGAGTTAAGGGAACAAATAATGGTTGGAGAAATTCTCGAAGACACACGGATTCAAGGTGCTGTGTTTTTTGATGATACATATTATATTGCCGGGTCAAATAATCGTGATCCTCAAATTTATGTCTGGGATGCAAATGGACAACTTGTAGACCAATACGATCAACCTGGTGCAGATGATGGCACCTACGGATTTAAGGATCTTGCATTCGATGGAGAACTAATTTGGGGAAGTGGTTCTGATAGGATTTTCGGATTTACTCCTGAAGGAGAACTATTGGTGAGTTTCCAGGGTCCTTATAATCCAAACAACAATATTGCCTGGGATCCTGATAACGAAATACTATGGGTATCGAGTACAACCTCTGATATTGTCGGAATGAACATTGAAGGTGATGTCTTAGTCACACTGGATCGCCAGGGTTTGCGATTGTATGGATTGGCATACCATCCTTTTGATATTGATGGTCACAATCTCTACCTTTTCCATAAGGACCCCAACATTGGAGATCAGATAATTTCCAAGATGAATACAGATAACGGTGACACAATGCATGTCGCTATCCTCGAACCTGAAGGTGAAGGTTTGCCATATGGTGGTTTTATCACTAACCAGTTCGACGTTTTTAGCTGGGTATTTCTGGCAGTTTCAAATCGAGGTTCTAATGATAGATTGGATATCTGGCAAATTGAAGCACGCCGTGATTGGGCTATTATAGAACCGACAGAGGGAATCCTGGAAGCAGGCGAATCGCAGGGATTCATTCTCCATATAGATGGCTCCTCTATGCCGGCAGTTTTAGCTGAAGGTGAGCTCTATTTTTTCCATAACGCAGATGATGGTCAGGAGATCATCCCCATCAATATCAACATCATCGATGATGGCATTAATCGCAACATGGATGTCGAGCTGAATGCTGGTTGGAATATTATTTCCCTAAACGTATTTCCACCTGGGGAAATGTATGCTGAAGAAGATGCCCCAGGACCTGATGTTGTTCTGATGACTGAACAGTTACGTGTTAACCAGGAACGTCATCATATAATAATTATGAAAGACCAGCTCGGCCGATTTTATTCCCCCGTATTCGATTTCAACAATATCCCATATTGGAATCTGACTGAAGGATACCAGATAAATGTTGATAGGGAAGTTGATATGCGTTGGAGAGGTGAACCAATTCCACCTGACTGGGATATTCAGCTGCATGAAGACTGGAACATCGTGGCATATTTCCCAGATTACAGACTTAGCGCAAATCTTCCCGATATAGTTGTACTTTCTTCCATTCGCGATCATCTACTGATGGCAAAAGATGTCGTTGGTCACTTTATTATACTTGAAGATTTTGAGTTCTCAAACATGCCTCCCTGGCAACCCGGACAAGGATATGCTGTTAAAGTTGATGCAGACGTTACCTTGAATTATCCGCCACCTGAGGAAGAGCTTGCGTTTATTCATCCCTCATCATCCCTACTTCCCGAAGAGGGAAAACCGTTAATGCCAACAAGTGAAAACATGAGTGTGTTGATTACGTCCTTTGAAAATGTCAAGGTGACTGACGGTGAAGTCGTCACAGCCATTAATGCCGAAGGTCAACTTGTCGGGAGCGGGATAGTTCAAAACGGAATGTGCGGACTTGCAGTTTGGGGTGATGATGAAGTAACGGAGGAAATAGATGGTCTGATTTCTGCTGAAGAATTCAAGTTGCAATTCGAATTCTCAGGCGGAGAAGACGTAACATCGCTAAATCCGGTAAGCATTCATAAAAACAAATCTCTGACATATGAGACTAATAGTTTCGTCGCTCTTTCAGTCACCTCTGAGGGTGGTATTCCGACGGATTACTACCTGTCAGGAGGATATCCAAATCCGTTCAATTCAACAGTGCATTTGTCCTTTGGGTTACCCAGGGCAGCCGAAGTTAAGATCAATATTTATGATATATCCGGCCGTCAGGTAGACAAACTCGTTTCCGGCTCAACCAAGGCTGGAAACCACACCGTAGTTTGGGACGCAAGTGACATCTCATCAGGGATTTACATGTGTCATTTTGAAGCAAATGGAGTTTCAAAATCACGGAAGCTCATTTTAACGAAGTAGTATATTCGAATTACCATAAGAATGATTCACGTTTTGCCCTTCACTCCACCTGCTTTTTGCAGGTGGAGTGAAGGTGGAAAGAACCCGCCAGCTTACCAGAATTTTCTGACAAAATGATAACAGTTTTTTTTGACCAAAAGTGCTCTGGTTTAGAACTAAATTCAAATGGAAGAAATATGATTTTAAGAATAGTGCTTATAGGTCTTTTGTTAATTATCAGCTCAAACTGCTCAGCTGAAAGACTCTGGGGTGAAGAGGGGCTCTTTCTCGGTCAAACCTATGATAACAATACTACCTTTCCCGGTAGATTTTCGGGAGTTAACAACACTCTTATACTTGCTTACGTAGAGTATGACGATAACTGTGAGAGTAGTATTTATCTTCAAGTGATGGATGAAAATGGAGAATTTACTTTGGGTCAACCGCTCCTTTTAAATCAAGGACGAGGCTCCAGAAACTTAAAGTTGTTTGAAGATAAAAATAATGGTCTTATCTACTTCAGAGGTCAGCTGAATGAAAATGGTGAAGGAGTATACTATCTACATCATCTTGACGAAAACTTAAACAGACGATTTCAGGAAGAGGGTACTGAAACGTTTCAACTTCCTGGAGATGCCGATTATTTTGGATTTAGAGATGTTCATTTCAATGAGGATACCGGATATACAATTCTGACCTATGAAGGATACACTGATCACCCTGACTATAATTTCTTGTATAAAATATATAAATACCAAGCAGATGGAGAGCCATTTGAGAATTTCCCTGCTGATGGATTACACATTTGGGATAATAGCGGTAATTTGGCTTCGATGAAATTTCAAGAAAATGGTGTATGGTTCATTAAAAGTACAGTAATAGAAGATGAATCTTTCTGGCAGGTTAACCTGTATGATATTGACCAGGGTTTGGTTTTCAGAGATCCTATCAATATACCAATTGTCAGGTATGATTTTATGGGCAAAGTATCATCAATTGATTCTGAAGTCATGTATTTCTGGTATGCCAATCGTAATAACATGTATTTACATCGTGTTGATCAAGATGGACCAACGTTCGATGAATTTGGGTATTTAATATATATCTCTGCGGGTCAGATTAGTTCAAGCGGAGGCTATTACAGGATTTTCCCATTTGAAGTGGATGGAGAGGAATATATTTATTTCTTCAAGTGGATTCGGGGCAATAGTGATCTCAATGACTACATAATCGAGATTTCACTTCTCAGATATGAGGATGGTGATTTTACAAATATCTTGGATGAGCCGCTGTCTTTTGAATCAAGTGGATTTGGTTTTGCTGAATTGTACGACAACAATCTTTTCTTTTCCAGCAGTAAAATAGAAGAAATCGAGGGAGAAAAATTTGGTAATACCGCAGTTCACTCAATTGATATTGAAGGTAATTTATTGTTTGGTGATGAAGGTTTGCGTCTATTTGAAGAGCCGCTACATAATTTGGCATCGGGTGGCAGCCTCGATCTTATTCCTAAAACGGGTGGGGGTTTTTATGGAGAATCACATATTTGGGGAACAGAACATATTTACAATATTAATGAAGATGGGGAGTTTGTCTGGGATGACAGGTACATCCGACCTTTTCCCAGAGATATTGGTGGAATAAAATATTTATGCGCAAAGGATGATTATACAGCAAGAATTCTTTTCCATAATAGAGGGACATTTTCATATAAAGATGTTGGAATTGGCGGGGAGATTGTTGAGGAGCTAACTGAAGTAATAGTAACTGATTCCAGCAGAAGATATCCATATTACAGTCTTGCAAACAGTGAGAGCAACATCGGAATTTCATTTGGCAGGGAGATAGATGAATATAGTGTTGTCGTGTTAAGTGAAAATGGAACAGTTTTCCCTGAAGATGGTCCTCTGGAGGTACATGAATTATTAAATCCTCGTTATCAGGGTGATTTGGAGGGTGATTCACTTGGTTCTTTCTGGATGTTATACGTTACAGTAGATGAGGAAAGAACAGCTAGGGTTGTCAAACTCACCGAGAGATGCGAATGGTTCAATCGAGAAATCGGTGTACCTTTCCCAAATCTTGAAGAGCGCTCCAGTCGTTATGATTTATACTCCCGCAATGATGGATCTGCATGGGTGACTGTAAATACGCAGGATGATTCTTTATATCTACAACTCATCGATAATGATTTACAACTCCAATTGGAGGAGCCTGTATATCTGGAAACTCTTGATGCTATCAGCGATCAGGTTCCAGATTTTATTGGTAATAATCAACATGATTTCTACCAGATATTCAGTCATTCCGATAATCACGAATGGGATGTATTTGTAATAAAGTATGATGAACTTGGGCAACCGCAATGGGATGAATCCGCAGTTCTATTTGACCCACAACCAGCCGGGGAATGGGGAAATTATGCCGATGGTAAATACTTCTGTAAAGCTGATTCCAATAGTGACCTGTGGTTTCTTTTTGTAGCTTATTCATTAAGAAATGTCCGGGAAATCTGCCTGCAAAAGTTATCTGTTGATGGAGAACGACTTTTTGGAGATCAGGGGCTTTTGCTGGAGAATGTTCGTAGCGATGGTTCGAGGCTAATTATGCAGCCAGATCATGATGGTGGAATGTGGATATCCTGGATGGATTCAGTTGATGATAGATTTTCAGAACCGAGAACTCTTCATTTGGATGCCGATGGTAATATTCTCGGTGTTGAAGTAAATGAAAATTTAGTTTCTTATAGGGGTACATTATCTTTTGAAGGAAGTTACGAAAGGCCCACAGGAGCCAGTTACGGTGTTCTATTTCCTAATAATTGTTATAGTGTCATATATAATGTTGGGCAACATTCGATTTGTTATAGAGGTCAATGTTTTGGAAATCCGAATGGTGTCAGTCAGTCAAATTTATTGGAACCTGTAGAATTTTCGCTCGATAACATATACCCAAATCCGTTCAACTCTTCAATTCGCTTATCTTACGGACTACCAGTAGCTACAGATGTGAACATCAACATATATGACCTGACTGGCCGTCTTGTAGATGTACTGGTCAGCGGCTCGGTTAAAGCTGGAAACCACACCGCAGTTTGGGATGCACATGACATCTCATCAGGTATTTACATGTGTCGACTTGAAGCGAACGGAGTCTCGAAGTCGAGGAAGTTGATTTTGACAAAGTAGTTCCTTTATTGCAGTACAACGTTTCACAACAGATGACTCGGATTAAGCAGATTATAGCGGCAAAATAATCCATTAAACCGACTAAATCTGTTGTGACGCGAAGTTCTGTAATATGTTTCTCCCGACCTGTGATTCTCACCACCCAATTCAAAATTATCTCCAACCCCAACAATTCCTTAACAAGTTCAATACATAAGTATTTTATCTTATCCTGAGTACATTGATAACGGGCACTAAACTTTATATTGTTCACAGATGGTTGGAACTGTAACAGGGAGGATAAGATGCGTATTAAACTTGCACCCAGTTTGTCTGAGTTGCGGAAACGATTGAAATGGTTTTTAATTGGGATTCTTGCACTTCCAGTTATCCTCGGATTGTTGTGGCTTATCGGCTATAATATCAGTATATTACCATGGATTACTGATGAGGTCGTCTGGACTTTGAGAAGTTCAGAAGTTATGCACAATGTACGCCTTAAACTGACCATGAGGGACGGCTTGTTCAATCAGTTCGTTCCGCACGCGAGGAAACTTGTCGAGCTCGAAGCAAGAGCCGACAGTGTTCAATTGACACAACGTGATGTTAACAGTTTGCTTCAACTGAGTGAGGTAAATGATGCGTTTTATGTTGACTTTATCAAGAGTGAAGGCTTTGTTTCCAAGAACTCTATCCCGGTTGAATTTCTGTTGGAGAGTTTAAAACCCAAACGGGGTGAAGGTGGCATAAAGCGGACTATAGACAGTTACTTGATTCTGGGAATGGTGAGATATCTAGAAATTGAAATGACAAACCGGAAATATCTCTTGATGTACCGACATGTGAAACCCTATCACCCAATGAAAGCAGGCGGTGTTGTGGGAGTGGTCATGGATTATGATAGATTCATACGGAGAATTCCAGCACGTATGGATAGTCTGGCTCGGGATAACTGGAACCTCCGACTCTTCGCTCCGATGCCATCGGATACCGCCGATTTTGAAGAAATAGAATTCTTCTCAACAGGAAATGGCTGGCAGCAGACCCTAGGGATTATGAATGGCAATGATACTCTCTGGTGGTATGGAGACCGGAATGATGTGATAAAACAGTTCAATTTTGAAAGTAAAAGCGACCATTGTTCGGGATTTGTAACTGAGCTGGAAGGGTTGAGTCTTAAAACACTTGTAAAGACAACATATCCGAGGTATAGAAATACGCTTGCGAGCAGTGTGAGGTTCATGAAAGTTATGATGTGGGTGTTGCAGTCGGGTGCAATCATTATAATTATAGATCTGGTAATTCTAGTCTTCTTGATACTGAAGCAAGCCAAACGAAATCAGATCACGCTTGCCTATCTGGCACATTCAATTAAGACACCGGTGTCTCGCATCCGTCTCGATTCTGACTCTTTGCTCCATGAGATGGTTGCATCACCAGCTGAAGAACGCGAGATAATATCAGCAATTGGAAATGAATGCGGCAGGTTGGAGCTGGCAATTCAAGGTGCAGCACTCAGCCTGGAACGAGGGAAACGCAGCCTTAATCGGGAAATGTGTGATTTACAACAAATAGTCTCTGATACAGCTGAAGCCTGGCAGGCAAATTTTAGCCAGACGGGTATCAAGCTCATAAATGAAGATGAAGGAATTCCTGTCACAGGTAAATTCGACCGGGAAATGACAGTATTATTAATCGACAACTTACTCGATAATGCACTGCGGCATACAGAGCTGAACCTCGGAAATATCTCTGAAGAAACTGCAACTGTTGGCATCCGATTGGCGAATGTCAAAGGGAAAGCCGAAATTGTTGTAGATGACATGGGTTTCGGCATTCCAAAGTCACAGCGCAAAAGGATCTTCAAGCGGTTCAAGAGAACTAAAGGTGATGCCGCTTCAGGTGTGTCCGGTCTGGGTCTCGGGTTGGCATTGGTGAAAGAAATTGCTGAAGCACATAGAGGTCAGGTACACGTCACAGATAACGATTCCAAGGGAGCGAGGTTTGTGGTGGAATTGCCGATTTTAAATCGGTGACGAAATCCAATAATCCTTGCTGATAAAAGGAAAAATGGCACATATCCTCATAATAGAAGATGATCCCAGACTCGGTCCGCGTATTAAACGGAACCTGGAGCTTTCCGGCTTCCGGGTAGATTTGGCGCGAAACGGTCGATCTGGCTTGGACAGCGCAATGGCAGGATCTGCTAATCTGATAGTCCTTGACCTGATGCTGCCATATATTGACGGCCTGCATATCCTCAGGAAACTCAGAAAGGCTGGGATAGATACGCCCGTAATTATACTAACTGCAAAAGGCACCAAATCGGAACGCATCGAGGGTTTCAGAGCCGGGTGTGATGATTACGTGACAAAGCCGTTCTCGCTGGTAGAATTGATTGAACGGGTTCGAGCTGTGCTGCGCAGAAGTGGTTATCAGGAAAAACTCTCTGTGATTAACAGTTCAGGTGTGGTCCTTGATCCAACTGCCCGAAGTGTAAGCATAGAAGGGAACCCGGTTGACCTTACCCCAAAAGAGTTCGATCTTTTATACATGCTGGCTTCCCATTCAAATCAGGTACTGTCTCGCGATTCGCTTTTGGATGCAGTATGGGGTGAAGACAGTGATGTAACTTACAGGACAGTTGATGCCCATATTTCCTACCTCCGCCGAAAAATAGAATCATCACCGGAAAAGCCGGACCGGATAATCACTGTGTATAAGGTTGGGTATAAGTGGGAGGTTTGAATTCACCTCCCGCTAGGGCGCATGCCATGCGCCCTGTTCGAAAAATAGACAGTGTTAGATTTTTAATCGAGTAGAC
>JABGPL010000137.1 GCA_018644935.1 Calditrichota bacterium
GAGCCACTGTTTTTTGGTTGGATAGTAATATTGAAGCCGATCCGTTATTTGCAAACATTGAAGGTCAAGATTACAACCTCTTAATTGACAGTCCCTGTGTAGATGCGGGAAATCCAGAATCTCCAAAAGATGCAGACTCAACCTTAGCAGATATTGGGGGACTTCCTTGTCTCAGGCTATCCAATATCCGTGGACTCGTTCGCGATGCTGCGAATCGGGAACGTCTTGAAAATGTCAACATAGATATTTCTAATGGATTCCATACAATTTCAAATGAGAACGGTCAATATGATTTGATGGCTTTGTCCGGTATATTTGATGTCACCTTTTCACTTGAGGGATACAATGATTCTGTTTTTACAGATGTTGAGTTTAATCTGAATGACACGCTTGAATTAAACGTAGGTCTACTTCACCCCGAGTTACGAGTTTCCGATGCTGAGCTTAACGTTTCGGTCGAGCATGGTTTTGTAGCTATGGAACAAATTAGTATCTCAAACGATGCAAATGGACCACTCGAATGGTCGGCTAAGTTTACTGTTGAAGGTGTGGAAGGTATGGCTCCCTGGGAAATCCGAAGTGAAATTCCAGTAGGGTCAATCGTCGATGACAACCAAATTCGTGGGACTGCTTATGATGGAGAAAACTATTGGTTCGCCGGGCGTGGTGAAAATGCACCAATGATTTATGTCCTGAATTCAGAATTAGAATTAATCAATCAATTTGAGCAACCGGGAAATAGCCGAAGAGGTATACGTGACCTGGCGTGGGATGGTGAGTTGTTCTGGGGATCTGGGGACGGAGAAGTAATTGGATTTAATTCAGATGGTGAAGTGGTTTCTCAATGGGAGGGTCCATTTAACCCAAACAGTTTCATTGCATGGGATAACGAAAGAGATCTACTATGGATATGTAGTACTCTTTCAAATATTGTCGCATGTGACAGAAACGGTGAACTGCAATTTACGATAAATCAAAATAGTCACCGGATTTATGGACTGGCTTATCGGCAAGATGATCCCGATGACTGTCCACTATATGTTCTTCATAAAAAACAAGAAATGGGATTCTCTTCAATGTCGAAGGTTAACGTCGAAACAGGGGAATTCATTTTCATAAGAGATTTCACAGAGTCAGGCGGAATGGATTTAGATGGAGCCTTTATTACCCAAGATTATGACCGATACGGAGGTTGGGTAATGATGACTATTTCGGATTTCAGCCCAAATGATGGAAATGATCGCTTGGAGATATTCCAACTGGAATCCAACCTGTTTTTCGTTGATATTATCCCAACACAAGGCATCATCAATGCCGGAGAAACTTGTGTTATTGATTTAAGTTTTGAGTCCATCGATGCAAATGGTGTTGAATTGGATTTCGGCACCTACGAAGGGAATCTGGCATTAACTCATAACGCCATGGGTGGTCAGACCTTTATCCCAATTCAGTTGAATGTTCTTGATCCTGCTTCTGCTGAAACGGGGGCAACACGCCTGCCCAATAAATTTGAAATAGCAAGCATTTACCCAAATCCATTCAATTCATTCGCCAGCATCGATTTTTCTCTGCCGGAAGCTTCAATTGTGAACTTGAGCTTATATGATTTGTCCGGTCGTTTGGTGAAAAATCTTGCGCGAGGACTGTATACAGCTGGCAATCACGATGTAGCTTTTGATGGAAGCACTCTGGTCTCTGGATTATATCTGGTCAAAATTCAGGCTGGGAATAGAAATTCGTCGAGAAAGGTGATGCTTCTGAAGTAAGCTGTGGCGTAGGTCGGAAACTTTTTCCGACGTATCGTTGGCTGTTGGGCTGATTCATGCGTCGGAATAAGATTCCGACCTACCTGTAAGTAGATAGCTAATTTGTTTTATAGACCATCTGAATTGCCGAACAGGAAGAATTCTTGTTCGGCATTTTTTATCGAGGAGGTTGCTTTCACAACTGGAGCAGTAATTTATCTAAGTTAAACTCTTTAGCATTGTTTTTCAGGGATTACTTTCAAGATTTGATTTTGAATGCAGGTGAGTTATATTTAAACATGGGCGTTGCCGGAGAAGATGTAAATTATGAATTTCAGATGTCAGGTAACTTGCCTATGACAATAACGATTTTTTAATCGGGAGGAGTAAATTCCTGATGTCAAATACTACACAAGAAATTCTTGATACGATACTGGAGCGCATGCGCGCTCTGGCTACGACAGAGACTGTTGTCGGTGAACCGGTAACCGTTGACAACATTACACTACTGCCCGTTATTAAGCTGTCAGTGGGTTTTGCAGCCGGTGGGGGTGAAGGTAAAGGCGATGCGAACAAAGATACATCGGGCAGCGGAAATGCATCAGCAGGTGGTGGCGGAGCCAGCATCAATCCTGTAGGTTTTATTGCCTGGGATGGAGAAAGCATTAAGTTTGTCGGTGTCGGTAAGGGAAAGATGGATGCGTTTTTTGAGACTCTGCCGGAAATGTTAAAAAAAGTTGGAATTACTCTTCCCTTCGGAGGCGATAAGGGAAAAGGCAAGGGAGCAAAGTCAACCAAAAAGTCAGAACCAGCAGAATCCAAAGAAGAGGAACAGTAGGTCGAACATTCCTGTTCGACTATTTGCAGAAAGGCGGATTTCCAAAGACGAGAACATCCTCGGCAAATGATCTTGTCAAAACAGCGGAGCATGATTAGGTACGGATTGTCACGAGAAGAACATACTTTTAGTTTAGAAAATCATTAATCTCCCGGTTGCGCATCATGATAGTAAAGAACCGGGTTTGATTCCACACGATGAGGATTGAAATGCATGCGAAAAGAGATCATGAAAAAAGAACAGCACAGCTATGGCGAGTATTATTCCTCGGGTGTTTGCTTTTACAGATCAATATAACTTACGCCGGTTCCTCCGGACATCAAACTGAGTTTGACAGAAACGAATTAGATAATGTTCGGACATTGTCTTTCGATTCAGACTCCAACCCACCATTAGATACAACTTCTTTTAATACAGACATCCACCCACAACGGGATGCAGGTTCAGGTGAACTGCGCTGGTCGCTTTTCGATGAAAATGGGATTACCGAACGAGTCGCTCTATCAGACGATGGGGAATGGCTGGCGATATCCTATTATCTCAATGACGAACGCCTCGAGTATTGGTCAGTTGATGACAGCAGCCTCGTTTATTCCTATGAGGTAGATGATGGGGACGGACGTATCGCTATATCCAGAGATGGATCAATAGTCGCTTATTCAATTCAGGACAGTATTCGTTTGTTCCACCGCGACGGTGAAGGAGTTCCCTATTATGCATGGGGCGAGGATGGATATCGCGTTGGACCTCTACAATTCACAAGAGATGCCGAGTATTTAATCGCAACCGGTCTGGACACTGCCCGGGTAACTAATCGTGTCTGGGGATTTGAAACGGGTAATCCGGAACCGATGTGGACTTTTGAAGTCGATGCAGATCAAGCTTATGGCTGGTTTGGAATTCAGCTCGCAGAATCCGCCGGGATACTGGTCGTAAACGGCAAATACCATATGTACGTCCTTGATATGATGACAGGTGAATTGATCTGGGATGAACCAACATATAATACTGAATCCCCGGTTGTTATTTCCGAGAATGGGGACATAATTGTTTGTGGGACTTTGGCAGGAAGATTGCGTGTTTTCGGCAGATTGGAGGAGGGGGGAGGCTTTACAGAAATCTGGCATTACAGTTTCCGCGCATATACATCCAGTTGGGTAACCGAATGCGCAGTGTCTCCCGACGGCAGCTTGATCGCAGCAGGGACGCTCGATTTCTACGAAGAAACTATAAATGGCAAAGTAGCCCTGTTTGACACATATGGAGCGGGTGACCCGCTTTGGATTGTCGATTCACTCGGCGACGAAGTGGCAGGACTGGACTTCAATGACGCCGGTGATATTCTCGCAGTTGCAACCTGGGGCGATTTAGACAACAACCAACCTGATTTACTGGTTTTTGAAACCCACAGTCGTGAACCTATCTACGAGCTTATCTCACCCGGGTCGTTAGCTGGTGTTCTCCTCTCTGCTGATGGCAGGCGTGTAGTAGCCGGAGGGAAGGCATCACACAACCGGGTTTTCGGGCGTGGTGGAAATGTTTACATAGCTGACATCGCCTTGCTGGATGGTCATGTTACCGGGGCTGTCACGGATGCAAATGGAAATCCAATTATAGGAGCAACGATTTCCGGTGAGGACAATCCTTATAGTACCACATCAGACGAAAATGGCAGCTATCGCCTGCGGGTGGAAGTTCCTGATGCAGCAAGGGATTTAGTAATAATTGCTTCCCTTAAAGGCTATTCTTTTGGTATCGATCAAGTTGAGGTCTGGGAGGGCTTCGATACAGAAGATGTTAACTTCGTTCTCGAAGAAGCCGACCCGGGCCCGGAGTGGGTGCGTGCCAGTCAGAATGAACGTAACGAAATTCTCCTGAATTGGGAGGATATAAATGTCCTGGTACAGAGTAATAAAAATGATGTTTCTGTAAGTGGTTCCGTAAGTAGTTCCGTAATTGCGAGCGTAGCGAAGCAATCCATACATACCTACGACGCAAATGGATTGCTTAGTAATTTCGTTCCTCGCAGACAGGTTGGTTTAACACCATGGGACCATGTTAAGAGCAACCCAACACCCAAACCTCACCGCGATGATCCGCAGTCTATCAACATCTACAGATCTATGTTCCCTGGTGGTCCCTATCGACTTATTGCAGAGGTCGGTGGTGACGAAACCGAGTACATCGACCGCGACCGGATCTTCCCACTGCATGAATACTACTATGTCGTATCGGCAGGTTTCGATGAAGGGGAGAGTGTTTATTCGGAGGAGGCAGTCGGCTGGATCGATGGCGACTTCCTGCAGTGGACAGTAGACCTCGAATCCATGCCGGCTTCACCTGAAATTGATGGAATTATCAACGACGACGAGTGGGAGGGAGCAGTCCTGCGCGACATATCAGATGTATTCGGATATGACAGCCCGGATACAGCGGGAACAGTGATTGCAAAGATCGGTTTCAACGACGAAGCCAACCGGATTTACATCGGTGTGAAATACCTGACTGAAGGGGAAATCCTCGAAAGAATGGGGCTCGGCATATACTTCGATGACGATGGAAACCGGGAATGGACGTGGGACAGACCGGGATCAGAGGGAAATTACTGGGGGTACTGGGTGGAAGGCGCACCCGTGATGACATTCAGATCCCTGTCCGGACCTCCCTACAATTCCGATCCCTTTTACGTATTTGACAACCCCGAGTTGGCGTTTGATGTCGTCGACGGTCACGTTGAAATTGAGATGGCTATTCCGCTCGGATTTCACAACACTCAAGAAGTTGCAGTCTACGGACCTGAGAGCATCGTCGGTCTGGCGATATTTGCGATGAAGCGTGATGATAACGAGAACCCGGTTTTCAACGCCTGGTGGCCGCAGAATGTGCTCTCGATAGTCACCAACCCATATCAGTACGCTCAGGTTCACATCCCCGTTAACCTTGTGGTTCCGCCGGAAGCACCCACAGACATACAGATCGCAAGAGACGGAGAGGACCTCCAGATAGTATGGACCGACCCGGAATTGGGTATCGATAATAACCCGGTTCAGTCCCTTGATGGTCTGGAGATACACCGCAATGGCGAATCAATATTTACTGCCGATGCTGGGTCGGAAGAATGGATAGATTCCGAAGTACAGGTACATGGCTGGTATGAGTATTCTATGACAGGCTTTATCCTCGAAAATGACGAGCCCTTTTACGGTCCCGCAAGTGGGTTCGCCGGTGCATATGCTGGTGAAGATCCGGAGGTTGAAGAGCTGTCTCAAGACGATGGGACGGTGGACAGGTATTATGTTGTCAGTCACGAGCCCGGGGATAATCGTTTTGCAACTAAGTTTGAGATCCAACCGTCAGAGGACACTTTAGCGATTTACTGGGTGGATTTTTTTCCGAGAACACCTGATCCGATTAACGTCTATATCGCGGAAGATGAAGACGGTCTCCCCGGCGACATTATCGGTGAGATGTACACTGCGCATCCGGACTCGGGGCGGGTGGTACAACGCTTCCACTTCCCCGGAGCAGATCAACCACGTATAATCAACAATATCGACTCTGGAACCAGCTTTTGGGTGGTATTTAAGTACATGGAGAACACCCCCTCATGGCCATCATTAGGCGTTGACACAAATCCCGAATCGGTCGATGCCGCTCTCAATAAGTTCTACACAGAAGCAGACGGCTGGCTGGAGCAGAGTCAGTGGCAGTTAGTAGTCCGCGTCGCAACGGACATACCAACAGATCCCCCAATAATCATCCCACCTCCCGACCCGATAATCCCCGAAGTCTTCAGATTAGGCAACCCCTACCCAAACCCATTCAACGGGCTAAGCCTGATCCCAATAGACCTGCCCGAAGCAGCAAATATAGAGTTCAAAATCTACAACATTGACGGCAGACTGCTCGAGAGCACAAACTTCGGAACAGTAACCGCCGGCCTACGCAAACTCCCAATAAACGCAAGCTCGCTGCCAGCAGGTTTGTATTTTGTGGATGTAAAAGCCGGGGTGGATGGAGGGATGTTAAAGGTGGTGCAGATTAAGTAGAGTTACCCAATCCCCCCTTCAGTAGAAGGGGGGAATAAAAAGGGGGGTAACCGGACGAAGTCCGGTTCAGGCACGCATGTCGAAATCATATTCCGACGATTAGCTAAATGTGACTATTTTGTTGGGAGTGATAGTGAAGTATTAGGCAAAGTATTGTTTTTGAAGTAGTTAGGAAGTTGCAATCCGCCTAGGGGCACGTCGCACGTGCCCTTGCCCCCCATAAAAGAAAAATATCCATCAACAAATCCAAATACCTCACCCTGCTCACAAGCGAAACTCAATATTACTAACTTGCATCCACCCTTCATAATGTCCATAAAGTCCATCATGTCCATCAAACAAATGCAACTCAACGCTCAATTCGTGGATCGACGGCAGACTGCTCGAACACACAAACTTCGGAACAGTAACCGCCGACTTACACAAACTCACAATAAACCTAAGCTCGCTGCCTGCGGGTTTGTATTTTTTTTTGGTGGTTATAGCCGGGGTAGATGGTGGGATGTTGAAGGTGGTGCAGATTATGTAGATTTTGGTGTTTTCAAGTAGGGGCGCACGGCGTGTGCCCTTGTGGGGATTAGTTCATCATCTAATCCATATTCGTCCAAGTGTGACCAGAAACATCGCCAACAAAAGCCATCCCACCAATCCTTCAATCATTGCAACACCCCGATAGCTGATCCCTGGAATACTCCATTTAAAAAACTTCACTTTTTCCTTTGTGGGATACCAATCACCATACCCAACTGTTGTAAAGGTGTTCGTACTGAAATAGACAGCATTTTTGAATCTAGACCACCATGATGTCCATTCAGGAAGCTCACTATCTCTTTCCTTCAAGGCATCTTTCTGACAGTAGATTAAAATAGCAAAAAGTAGAATTACGAATGCACTAAACCAGATTGTATGAGTTGGCCTTACACCATATCCGCAAATTGCCCATACAAACCAATCCCCTACCTTTCCATGTATTGACAATGCAGATCTCTCTAGTAATCGTCTGTTGTAATAAAAATCTTCAGACTCTCTGAATTGACCAAGTTCGCGAAAGTGGTTCTCAAATTTGATTAGTTCAACAATTAACTGCTCATTGTAGAAAGAGTCGGATAGTTTCAGTTTGTGTTTTAATTGTTTGTATTTTACGTATACACGACCAAATTCTACCATTTCTATACTGATTGATCGATTCGAGCCAAAAGACACTCCGCGTAAACTAAGAGGTCCATTGAAACGGGCATTGTTAAATACAACAATTCCTAAAAGCTCTGAATTATCAAAATCTACATATCCTGAAAATTCTGCTCTTTCAAATATTGCATTGTTAAAAAAAATAGTATCATAAAACCACCCATTTTTGAAGAATTTTGTTCTAGAGAAGTTAGCTTCACCTAGAAACTTTGAACCGAGAAAGTCGGAATTGCGAGAAAAAACTGCTGCTTCAAAATCCACACCATCTTCAAAACCAACTCTATTAAACTGTGCTGATTTTCTGAATATGGTACCAAAGAAATTCGCATTACTTATAAAGGTAGTTTCGATGAAACTTACTTTTCCTTCAAATCGTGTACCTTTAAAACTGGTCTGTCCAGAAAAAGTGGTTATACTATCATTATCCCCGAACTTTAGATTACAATTAATAGAGTTTTTCCATTTAACATCTCCTTTAATAACAAGTCCAACACAATATAGATTATCACCTGTGCCTAATTCGCCAAACCATTTCATCACTTCTTCAGCAGGTACAGTTCCGTTTACAGCATAATCCCGCATATCAACAGTTCGTGCTTGGGAACGACCGGATACGCTGACAAGACAAAAGAATATTAATGCTACTTTCAAGAATCGCATTATCCCCCCTCCCCTTCCGCCTTCAACCACTTCATCAAAAACTCAAATGCCTTCTTATACTCATCAAACTCCTTCCATCTTGTGAAATCCCCGATACTCCGATTTTCTGAGATCCGTTTTGCCCAATTATCTTCACAATCAAACACACTGCCATCTAATCGGATTGGCATCAGGATATCAGCCTTTCTCCTGACCTCCTCATCGAGGGTTCTTTCAACCTCATATTCAACCCAATTGCTTTGAACAGTTTTTTCTGAAAGAACTAATATTACTTTGTCTCTGACTCCTTTATCCTGCAAATCGGCATGCAACCTTTCTGCGAATTCCTGATCTTCATGGTAATAACTTATGAAACAGGTGTAAAATTGGAATGGGCTGGTATCAAATAGAGATGGGAGGTAGTCTATGTAGGCTTCAGGCAAGCCAATGTCTCTAAGAAAATTTCTTGGTAATGGCCATGATTTTTGAAGTGTGCGGAAATCTACTACACTCGGACCAACAGAAAAGCAATGGTCAAGGTTTTTCACCTTACTGAGATCGACATCAGCAAAAATGGTTACATTAATGATAGTTCTTGTAAAATCAGCGTCTCTCAGGTTTGTTTGATAAAGAACTGCACTAGGCAGATATGTGCCTGTTAGATTTGCGCCTTGCAGGTCAGCCCTAGTTAAATCGGCTTTTACGAGATTTGTTTTAGCAAGGTTAGCCCCTCTGAGATTAGCAGAGGTTAGGTCAGAGGAGTACAAGAATGTTTCTTCAATGTTAGTGTTTTCAAGGTTAGCATCCTCAAGATTCACATGTTCCAGAAATTCTCTACTTAAATTTGAGTTTGATAAATCAGGAACTGTATCAGGATTATCTTCCCTCCATTTGTTCCAAACCTCAAACCCTTGCTTGAGTAATTCAACATGTTCAGGATTCGCCATATCTTTAGTCCTATATTCTGATTGCCTGTGCTGTTTTTCCCGGGATGCAGTCGCTCCCAAGCTACATTACTAATTGAATACGCTAGTAGTATACGAAGAAGAAAGTGCTGTGTCAAGTGGGTTTTGGGGTTAAATGGTTGGGGTGGTTTGAAGAATCCGCCGGGGCGGATGCCCGACAGCTTCGAAGCCGAAACCCTTGCTTGCCATGCTTCGCTCGGGTTGCAGGTGGTCCGGGAGCCAGCGAAAGCAAGCAAAACAACACAACAAAGTACGCTTGAGAAACAGAGAAGTATAAAGTTCCCAAGTTGAATAAATTGAACACTCCAAAAACTTGCTAACTTGCCGACTTGATCACTTTCCAACACCCCAACAC
>JABGPL010000138.1 GCA_018644935.1 Calditrichota bacterium
CTAAATCGGTATGCCAGTTTTCAGTATCAACGTAGAATTGCCAGACTCTATCTTCTGATCCAAGCCAAAGTTGACCATCGGGGTGATCATCAACCCAACACATTGATCGTGCCCATCTACCTCCCATTTGACCAAATACCTGTCCACCATCAATAACTCCGATTCTTTGATGGTCATTTTCGACATCGTAAACATGGATATCTCTATTCACACCATCAAATACTAATAACCACCCTTCATCCTGGCTAGTTGCCAAGTCCATTACTCGATCGCAATCAAGTTCAAGTTCGCCAAGAGCTTCTCCATCCCTGTCGAATCTGAAAACAAAACTCGTCCAATATTGAATTGTATAGACAATATTGCGCAGGTAGCCCACTCCTTTACTCCTCTCATTCAGTCGTTGGTTAAATACATTCTCAACCTCACCTGCGCCATTATATGTATAGGCATGAATAATTTCTGGATCATAAGAAGCAGCCCACATCACATTTTCATCCGGGTCCCAATCAAGACCTGTGATATTGATTGTGTTTAACTCTAATTGAAACAAGATGTCTCCGGGATCGTCATGCTGGGGATTTATTCTGCGGAGAAAACTCGTGGGTCGAGTGTTTTGTAAATCTCGATCTGGTTGGTTAATCAACTCATACTCGATTCTAAAACTGATGGCTTCGTCACCTAAATTTGAGAAGTTCAGAATTCGTTCAACTGATTCACCTGAATTAATCTCGTCTTCGATTGCATTTGGTTCTACATCAATATCTGGATGATTTAAATCTCTTTCCATCCCAACTGGGTTATTCTCTCTATCTTCTGTATGGAGATTTGATGAATGCTCAGTACTAGCACCGGCTGGAATCGCAAATGGAACTGTAATAGAAAATGCGATCATAAACAACAGGAAAAATGTATCCTTTATCAACATATTATCTCCAAAGAAGCGTGACAGTATTGATTTGATTAACTAACATTTACGAGACAAAGTAAATCCTCAGGCAAACATACCCAATGGTCCATTTATTCCCTAAAAAATAAAGATTTATCTGGTCTCAACGAGCTTTTCCTATTTGAGGAGCATCACCTTCACTACCGATTTAAACCCGGTTGAAGATTTCATCTGCACCAGGTAAATACCGGCAGAAACATTACTGGCGTACCAGGTAACGGTATAATTTCCGCCGACAACTGTTCCCTTCAGGAGTTCCTCTATGACCCTTCCGTTCATGTCGAAAACACTTAAAGAAACATATGCATTCTCGGGACTGCCATACGTCAACCGGGTCTTGCTGTTGAATGGATTGGGGAAATTCTGTGACAGGTAGTAATCCTTTGGGACAGCGGACTGAACCTCAACATCAAGAGCAGTGAAGCAATTTGATTCAAATGTAAGTCCATTGCCAGCGAGAACTGACTTTACGTCCAGATTCCTCTCAGCATTTTCATCAGCATCCCAGAACTTGAGCGCGAATTCCTCATCCTTTAGAGCTCCCTCAATTGTTTCAGTCATTTCTTCATCACCCCACACCGCCATGCCACATCTATTTGAGGTGAATTCACCCGATCCTATTTTCTTACCCAAAGGTGAATATGCCGAAATTATGTCTCCTGCATGAGGTTCAACTCCGCTAATTGAATTAATGAGTATACTCATATTCTGCGAAGAAGGGATGGGGAAAGTCTTGTTTTCAGGACATTCCTCTAACCCAAATACTGCGATATCCTCTCGCTCTGGAGGATAATTAAGAATTATTGGTACTTCTGCGTCAATTTTAACATGATAACCCTGACCTTGAGTCCAGGGAACCATGTTGGAGAATCTAAATTCCATGGACATAAATCGACCCTGACCATCCTTCGCATGGATCAAGCTATCAAATATTGGAGACAATACATAGAAATCCGGAGCTGAAGAATCGAGATCATACTCAGGAAAATAAACTATAAAATTCCATCCCGGTTCAATCGGGATATCTGCATCTGGAGCAATGCGTCTTCCCTGGAATGCTGCTTCCGCTGCTTCTGTCAAACAAACCTGATACCCTTGAGTCAAATTCCAGAAATCAATATTGGTGAAGTCCCATTCGGGAACCCAGAATTGTCCGAGTTCATCTTTAAGAAGTTCAACTGGCTGGTTTCCCTCTTCATTTTCGAGCTGTTCAAACAGCAATGGAACGCTGGGGCCACGCTCTTCATCATCAGAATAAAATTGTCGTGGATCAATGTTGATAGAAATTAAGTTCCAGGACTCTTGAAGGTCAAGTAAGAGTTCTGCTATCTCTCCACCGTGCAATTCTAGAGTGGTCTCACCCCCATTTTCCCAAGTTTCAGGTCCTTCAATGAAATTTGGCTCGATTTCACTGTCGTCTTCGGCTTCATTGTCCCAAACTTTGAAAGTGAAGCTACCTCCCTCCTCAAAACCATCAAAGTCACCCTCAGCTCCATAAGCGAAAAACTCAACCGGACCTGCATCCAACCAAACAACTGAACCTCCAAGTTCATTTGCTTCCGTAAAGACTCCTATTTCCCATCCGGCTGGCGGAACTTCGTTATCCCACATCAACTCATTAACAATTAGGGAGTGTCTTGCATCAGGTGCTGCATCCCTCGCAAATGGAAGGACATAAAACTCTGTATCAGGTACCACTTGCCCCAACCCTGTCAAACTCCACCAGACAATACCATCTTCAACATTCATTGCATTTGTACGGAGTATGAGAGTTGCTTCTTTTTGACCAGCCTCTATAGGTGCAAATGTTAAAATGACTCCAACATCACCTCGAGCGGGAATTACCACTCCGTCAAGTATGTTACAACCAAAATCATCCTCATCTCCCTCCAGTAAGACCTGTTCGATTTCGATCTCAACATCACCAATATTCTGGATTACTAACTCAAATTCTGATGCTGCCACAATGATGTAAGTATCTTCAAATGTAATCAATGCATCCTCTTCATCAGCAATAGGCACAGGTTGGACTGGTTCGGCAGTGATAATCGAGCGACCGTTCACAGAGACTCTGACGTTGACCTCTGCGAAAGGTGTATCAGGATCATTTGAGCTGAAAAAAAGTGTACCTTCGTAAAATCCATCCCTCAAATCTTCAGTTGAAATGATTGCAATTACTTCAATTTCCGCATCCTCTTCGAGTTCGCCGGAGGTTGGTTCACATATTACGAACGATTGTTCTTCAATTCCGTCTTCGATTTTGTACCAATCCTCTTCCTCCCACATGCCATACCAGAGGTTCTCACCATCATGCGCCGGACCTGCATAATCTGAGTCTACAAGTGTCTCAAATTCTTGAACAATTTGGGCATTTTCCTCCTCATCTACAGCAATTTGGTAAATCCTACTATCTGCTATACCCCATAGTTGACCATCAGGATGCTGAGGTACCCACTCAATTCCTGCTATGCGCTCCCCATCCATTATTCCAAGAATATTGATTCTGCCAACCTCATCTAGTTCTTCAATGTCCAGAATGCGAATAAACTGACCTTCATTGACATGTGTAGCGTTTTTGACATAGACAAAATTCTGTCGATCACACCCCATTCCTGTAATATTTCTGAAATTCATTTCAAACTGCTCAATGAGATCACCTTCAATATTGTATCGAAAAATCGTTGGAGAAGTCCATTGGGAAATCCAAAATTCCTCACCTGTCCAAGTAATCCCCATTGGATTTTCATGACATCCCCAGTTGTCAATAACCTCTCCATTTTCAGTATTCATTGATACCACTCGATCTTCAGAGTTGGAACAACCCCAAACTAGGCCATCTAGAGTTGATGTCATCCCTGAACATCCGGTTAAACCTGAATCAAATTGATCAATAATATCGCCAGGTTCATCTCTTAGTGGTCCCATTGAATTTACAATCTCACGAACGGATCGATGCGGATTATCTATTCCAGGCTGCTCAAACAATTCAAAATCGGTTTCCCAAACAAGCGTACTGCCACCCTCATTTGCGACAGTCAGAGCAAATTCCTCCAACTCTCCACCACCATAATCACCACCGATTTCATCTGGAAACACCACGATAACCGGTGCTTCCAGACCATCCCCTATCACGTTAATGGGGTAACCATTTTCCCAATCGTTATGCGGAGGATCAGTTATAAACCTAATTGTAGCTTCCTGATTATCTTCCAGTTCTCCGGCATTAAACGCGACATTTATAATCACATCTTCATCAACATCCAGGTTAAAGGGAAATTCAACTTCTTCGTTTACGTAAAAGACCTCGTTATCACTAATAGATTCGACAATAGTCAGAACCTCCGAACCGATATTGGTTATATTAAATTCAGCCATTTTTGGGAAGCCAATATACCCAACACCGAAATCAAAAGACTCATTTTCTTCAGGTCCGCCTGGTTCAACTAAAATGCGACCCATTCCAATGATTTCCATTACGATAGAGATTGTATGATCCGGTTCACCCTCCGGCTCGACCGGGTCATTACTATACAAATATATTTCCGCTCCATAGATCCCTCCCATTACACCTTCTGAGTTGAGTGTGACTATTATTTCATCGTCCCCACCAGGTCGAATTTCTCCTCCCATTGGCTCCCAACTTAACCATTGTGAGGTGGTTTCTGATATGTAATATAGAATCTCTGCCGCTATTGACCCCCACTGTCCTCCATTGTCTGCCCAGTTAAACCAACAATCACCAGCGGGGTGTCCTACTGTCAGGATAATACCCCTCCCAATACCATAAGCAATCGCTCCCCACCGATCAGGATTCTCCTCATCACCGGCAATTGGCTGGAACCAATCTATTACTCCGTTCCTGACTGCACGTTCAAATTGACCATGTGAATAAGTTGAATGAAGCCAGTAATCACCCTCTATTATCTCTCCTTCGAGCCAATAATCTGGTTCTGAAGAATGCAGGATATCAGCAAAACGAGAGTAGTTGTCATCATTTCGATTCGGGCTAACGAGCAATACTCCATTGGCACATCTATCATTTTGATCATTGGAAATCCCACCTGGGGTCCGGTGTCTCTGAATATTACCTGTTTCAAAATATGCTCCTCCACCGCCATCAATATACTCTATCAACCGTTCCATATTTTCGTAATAATGATCCATAAATCTCTGATTGTACAGGTTGAACACGAGGCCATCGTAGTCTTGAAATTCAACTTCAGCCAAGTCATTAACTCTTCTGAAAGGAATAAAATTGTTCTGATTGAGTAGTGGGTCCTGACCCATCCCCTCATCTATCCATTCCCAATCGCTATTGGTCGTGAAACATGCAAATCTGAGACCGTCGAGTGCTCCATTCGCAAATGGATCACGCTGAGGTCCGATTGTTTTTGATCGATTGCTCCTCAGGGACCGAGGTTTCTGATCTCGATCAGGCTCTTCAATTATCTCAGCTTTGGAAGTCCAAATCAGGTCAAGTGCACCTGAATTCACAATTGTGATCTCACTCTCATTCACTTCACCTTCCATCATCACCTCTTCAATCTCATCGGGCTCTATTTCCATAATAGGTGATGATTCTGTTGTGCCACGAACAGGCACTTGCCATTCCTCATTGTCAGGATCATTTGTCGTTAGTGTCAAAATCCCTTCATGATCGCCATCTTCTTCAGAAAATAGTGTTAACTCAATCATCCTTGAATCCAAAGCAGGGACAATTAATTGTTGTGGATCAGAAGTGAAATATTCGTTGTTAAAGGAAACATTTTCAACAATCAGTTCGTCCGTTCCAAGATTGATAACTTCTACTATTATCGATTGATCTACTCCCGTGAATAACTCATCATAAACTCCATTCCAGTCTATTAAATTGGGATATCCCGCCAGTTCGTCCCACTCAACTTCGAGGTTGGGAACTCCAGTCACATTCAAACTAATTTCAACAATGACTTCTCGCATTGCCGGATCATTAGTATAGAAATGAATTTCGGAATTGTATTCACCGCTAACGATACCCTCTGCATGAAGTAAAATGCTCACATCTTCATCCTCAGCAGACTCTATTTCACCTGTACGAGGTTCCCATGTTAACCATTGGCAGAAGTTGGACAGAAAATCCAGATAATGAATTACACCAACTCCGGTACGTCCCCATTGGCATTCGTTTTGTCGAGCATGAACGAAGCCATCAACTGTCGTTGAAACGAGAACATAACCCGTACCAAAACGGTAGGTCAGAATAATCGGTTCGTTTACGGGGTTACCCATTGCCATTATTTGGTGCCAATTAGAATTTTCCAGATCTTCAACATCCTCTTGAAGGAAAACACCATGGGCAGCTCCATTTAGTCTTTGTCCCTCAGACCATTCCCACTCAAACTCGTCATTCTCATTCATGTAGTTGACAAGGAAATTGTCATCAGGATTTACGGTCAGTGGACAATCATTCTGGACCTCATCTCCATTAACTTCTCCCCAAGTATATATTAAGCCTCCAGGGTTAACAGGTCTGATATTATGCCTGTTGCTTCCTGAGCCGTGGTATAAGGTCCCTCCGTTGTCAACAAACTCCTCAATTCTCTCAAGATTTGCATTGTAGTTTACAACCCAGCCATCAGACTCAAAATTCCCAAGCCACATGAAATCATAATTGTTAAAATCCACATCTTCAACCTCGCGCCAATGTCTAAACCGATCAAAGTTCAAATCATCAATTGCCCAAAAATATCGTTCATAATCCCATTGATTCCACCCACAAACATCCGCAATTAGAATCCCTCTTCCATTAATCTGGTCACGCAAAGGATTTCCTGTATTTCCATCAACTCGTCTAACAATTCTGCGGATTCCACCCTCATCAATTTCTCTTCCATCGATGACTTCAAGATCCGACCTCCACCGCAAGAGTGCATCACCCTCATTGGCAATATTTACGACAAGATCTGCTTCCTCATCATTCAACAAGTCTCTTTCAAACCCATCCGGTCCAATGACAGCTACAGGAGGTAGTAAGGCAACAGCATTTAGATCGATTTCTACTCTGTTTTCATCCGGATCATCAGACAAAATATTCATTGTGGAGATAAATTCCCCTGGTGCCTCGCCATCAAATATAAAATCGACCAAAATGGTTTCTGAGATTTGGATTTCAAATGGCTCTTCATTAGAGGAACTATAATATTCATGCTCCGAGGAAATTGCCTCAATTCTTAAAACCTCCGTTCCAATATTCGATAGTCTGACAGGTATCTCGTAGGGTCCACCAGGAAAGAGATCTTCATGAAATTGATTCCAGTCTAGGAGTTCTGGAAATCCGGCATCCTCTGACCACTCAACAACCAGATCAGGTGCGCCAATCACATTCAATTGAATGCTTACTACAACATCGGGATTATCGATATCATTGGATATGAAATGAACGTCAACTTCATATTCTCCCCCATTTAAACCGGTTGCATCAATAATCACAACTACATCCAAATCACCTCCCGCCTCAATGTCTCCTTCTTCAGGATCAAAGGTGACCCAGCTGAGCTCAATATTTCCATCATCATACACTTGGACGAGATTGTCATCCGCAGCACTTGGACGCCAAATATTTTCACCATCGTGACCAATGGCGAGCCAATGTCCGGAAGGGGTAGGGAATTCTTGTACTAACTCGACTTCCCAGCTATCGGTATCAACCAAAAACTGCCACGCCCGAAATTGTGAACCGAGCCAAAGTTGACCATCAGTATGATCATCAACCCAACACATTGAGCGTGCTCGTATTCCTTCCATTTGCCCAAGTATCAGATCTCCATCTATTATCCCCACATTTTCATATTCATTCTCAACATCATATACATGAATGTTGAAACTCGCTCCTAACACAAGAAGCCACTTATCCTCCTTACTCGTCGCGCAATCAACCACCTGGTTAATATCTAACTCAAGTTCACCGAGAGCATCTCCCTCCTGGTTGTACATGTATATTGGATCCCGTGGGTATTGATTCGTATAAACAATTCCATCCAGAAATCCCATCGCCAGAGTGCTCGGGTTTAGTTGTCGGTTGAAAATATTTTCAACACCACCCCTACCATTGTATGCGTAGGCGTGTATCCGTGGAGGATTATATGATGCAACCCACATAACATTTTCATCCGGGTCCCAATCGAATCCGGCACACCACTCACTCTCAAGCTCAAACTGAAATAGAATGTCTCCAGGGTCATCACGGGAAGGGAATTTTCTATTTGCCATATTAGACTGTCTACTGATATTATAATCACGATCAGGTTCGTTGATTAATTCGGGCAAAATGCTAAATCTAACATCCTCATCTCCGAGATTAGTAAAGTTCAGTATACACTCAACCGACTCACCTGTAATTAACTCCTCTTCAATTGCATTAGGTTCTACCTCTATATCAGGGTGTTCAAGATCTCTGCTCACAGATGTGGCATTTTGCTCTGCAGAGATAGAATGTAGATTGTCCGAGTAGACAATGGTGTAATTGGTTGGAACAGCAAATGGGATAGTAAAGAATACAGCAACAACGAGGAATGGAAAAAATGCAGATTTTCGCAACATAGTATCTCCTTTGGAGCAAATTTAAAGACATTTCTACGATTAAAAAACCAATAAAATTGTCTAAATGCTGTTGTGCCTCAAAAGGGTGGTTGGATAAAAAATCTTACAATATTGATATCCGAAACACCTTTGGTTGCGAAAGGCGATCTAATTAATGATGGAATGTAGTATCAAAAAAAGAATTTTACAAGACTATATTGAATATTTTTTTTTATTGTCGTTTAGAAATTGAGCCATATCTCAAATTCAGAAGATGGTTCTATCCTTTAGAAGAAAACCTACTTGTTTCAAACTCTCACTTTAGGGTCGCAATCTTTCTCAGGTGGAATATAATCCCAAATGTCCAATATTGTCTGACCATATCTGCGTCTTCTATCAAGCGTAAAATTGTCGGGATTAGGATGGTCTGTGTGCTTTGAATATTCAATACACACGCTTCCTCCAGGTAGAACGATTTTCGCTTCGTGCAATGCGGTTAGTATTCTCGCAGGTTCAGCAATTTTATAGGGTGGTGCAACAAAAACGAGCGAAAAAGGTCCATATTGCGTTACTTTGGCTTTTGTCAGAAATCCAAATGCATCGCTGATTATATACCTGCAATTACTCTCAAATTTGAGCATTTTTGCATTTATTTTTACTACGTTCATGACATCGGGTAACAGATCAACCAACCAGGCACTCTTGGCACCCCTTGAAATTGATTCCAGCCCAAGCGCACCAGAGCCACAATAAAGATCAAGAACATTTGCACCAGGCAGCACTCCTCGCAGGTAATCAAACATGGATTGTTTCATCCTTGCGGTGGCTGGTCGAACATCACCCGGAGGCTGTTTTAGCAGCCGTCCACGAGCGGTTCCACCTACTATTTGTGGCACTCATTCACTCCATTAATAATGTCA
>JABGPL010000139.1 GCA_018644935.1 Calditrichota bacterium
ACACGAGTGGTATGTTGCAGGAACATGCGGTAGACTTCTGCATTCGGGTCCCAGATGACTGCCATGCAGCCACCATGATCAATAACCGGGTTTTCTTCAGATTGTACCCACTCGACACCATCTTCTGAAGTTGCATGTGAAATCCCGTCCATTTCTCCATCCATGCCACGACTCACATACCACATATCATAACGTTCGCCGTTATACAAAACCTCCGGTCCCCAAACGGTTACAGAAGTGTCCGGTACCATGACCGGATTATCGGGATGACGCTCCCAATTGATCCCATCCTCGGACGTTGCCAGACCAAACCCTTTGTTAGCACCCGGTGCTGAAGCAGTGTACCACATCATATAACTATGAGGAAAATGCCTCACGCAGAAACATGTAACCCCGGCAGCATCCCAGCTTGCGCTGTCACCCTTGGTAAACACAGGATTAAACTCATACTTCTCCCAATTTCCATTGTCAATTGCAGTTTCCCCACCCTTAAAAGGGGTAAAAGTATCATCATCTCCACAGCCAGGTTTGCCTTTCGGGCAGGCATGGGTAACAGAAATTAGAGGAATCACCAACAATATTAAAATCATAAAGTTTAGAAGAAATCTTATCATAGCAAAAACCCCTGTTAAAAAGAATGGTAGACTACAAGTAGCGTGCATTAACCTAATTTGAAGATAATCATAAATACATTTGATTGTAAAGCATTGGTTTAGATAAATACTTATCCCAATTAATTAGTGAATAAATTATCATACCTTTGTTTAATTAAACCTAAAATTCTTAAAATTTAGGTCGATTTTCTATAACTTCAATCGTACATTTGTTAAAAGAACCAATCCAGGGCGGGGGTGCCTGGATTACATTTCATCTTTCTAAGAGGAGAAGTTATGAGACGTTTAGTTGTTTTAATAATTTTTGTAGGACTTGTTTCAATTGCTCAAGCCGAACCTTGGGATTTTTCGGTCGACGTAAGCTTAATGAGCACACAGAGTGCATACAGTGACAACTGGGCAGGCAGTGAAACAGGATCACTTATCTGGACATTTAACACAAATGCAATTGCTCAGAAAGCAATATCACCTGTTGTTTATAATAAGAATACCTTGAAGTTAAGCTATGGTCAAACCCACAACCAGGATGGTATGACTGAAAAATGGCAGTCGCCTTCAAAATCAACCGATTTAATTGATTTTGAATCCGTCTTTACATTTACACTTGGTGGCTGGGCTGATCCATTTGCCTCAGCAAGACTCGAATCTCAGTTTTTTAGTGGTGGTGACAATCTTGTTGAGAGCACGATGTTTAATCCCCTGAAGTTCTCTGAAACTGCTGGTGTTGCTAAAACATTATTAAAAGAAGATAATAAAGATTGGTCGATACGTCTTGGTGCAGGTTTCAGACAGTTCAACGTTAGAACAGTTCCAATTAATGGTGATAAAACATCTGACACAAGCGTTGATGGAGGTCTTGAGTTCGTATCCGATTACAGATCACCGATGTTTGACAACGCAGTAACGTTCTCCAGTAAGCTGAACGTTTACCAGGCTCTATACTATTCGAAAGCTGACGATCTCGAAGGCTTACCAAATGAAGAATACTGGAAAGCAGTTGATATCAACTGGGAGAACATTTTCACAGCCAACATAACCAAGTACCTGATGGTTAACCTCTATTTGCAATTACTGTATGATAAGGAAGTTGATCTTGGTGGAAGGCTGAAGCAGACATTGTCGCTGGGATTGACGTATAATTTCTAGTTTTTCAGAGTATTCATGGATGTTTAAAAGGAGCAGTTTCGACTGCTCCTTTTTTTGTCCCCTCTATTATCGTTTTTTTGTTGCTCTTTTTCTTACTTTATAATACAGTTGAACAATAACAGGGAACACCAATGTTTTACTTCAAAATCGTGGGGAGTTTACTTGCTGTTTACATGCTGATAACTGCTCACTACCCGACCAATATTGCGTATCTGGGTCATGGGAGAGCACTTTCGAATCTTCCCGATGCAAATGGAATTTGGGTCAGAATCGCCGGGGGATGCTTCTTAGTGGTTGTATGGGTTTGGGACTACTCCGATTTGCTTTCAGTAATATTCTCCGTTGCGGGGTGTATTGCCCTTGGAATTTCATTTTACACCAACCATAATCGGATTCTTTGACTATGTATAACTCATACTTTTTTTTCAGGATCATTGGAAGTTTGTTTGCCTTATATATGATAACAACTGGCCATTTCCCCACAGGCTTTATGTATCTGGAGCGTTTCAGATCTCACTATAGCATTCCTGAGATTCGCGATACTTTTGGGTTGTGGGTGAGGATTTCAGGTGGCTGTTTCCTGATAGATATATGGGTTTGGAATTATTCTGTTTTGCTTTCAAGTATATTCACTGTTGTCGGATGTGTTGCGCTCGGAATTTCATTTTATACCGACCACAAACAGATTTCTGGAAAATAACATCAAGTGACATTGTGGATCAGGAAACTCCCTTGCCTGTATACTTCGGGTAGTATTCAGTCATACAATCTGGGCAAATTCCATGACTGAAAGTTGCATCTGAATGTTCTGATATATATTTCTCGAGTTTATTCCAGAATCCTTTATCGTCCCGAATCTTCGAGCAATGTGCACAAATCGGAACAAGCCCGGATAGAACCTTAACCCTTTCCAGTGCATCTTTTAGTTTAGTATTGGCCTCAGCCAATTCGATATTCTTAAGTCTGAATATTTCCGTATCTCGTTCTTTTTTTTCAGTATCATATTTGGTTTTCAACTGATCAATTCGTCTGGAGCTCTGCTCATTTATCATTTTATCTTTCAGCTCGACGAACTCAGTGAGTTGAATATATGCAAATTTGTAATCATTCGATAATTCTCCAACCATTGCCCTAAGAAAGGAGTTATTCATTTCAAGATGGATGTCACTAATAGCTTTCGCCTTTTCAAGTCCTATATCCAGGTAGGTCAATGCTTCAGTGAATTTGCCCATTCTTGTTAACATATCACCGATATTATTAGCTCCCGATGCTGCTTCACGGTTAAGGTTCAATTCCTCTGCTTTTTCATAAGTATCTATAAAGTATTTCAGTGCTTCGTCATTTTCACCTCTGATTTTGTTAATATCGCCCATGTTGTTTAAACAAATACATATTTGCCGGTGGCTTTCAATCTTTTTCGCAATATCAAGAGCCATACTTGCATGTTCGAGTGACTTATCCAAATCCTCCATTCTGGAATAAACCTGAGATATATTTGTATTTACTCTTACAATCCCCTGTTTATCACCGATTATGGAATACAACTCCAATGCTGCAAGGAAGTGTTTAATTGCATCTTCGTTTCGACCCATATTGTAATAAATTGTTGCATTATTGTTATGAACATTACCAAGTGTTGTTTTGTTACTGAAGTACTCACCGATCTCAATACACTTAAGGTTATACTCCAGCGCTTTATCCAATTCACTCACTATTAGATATGCTGTCCCATAAACAGCATATATTGCAGCTTGTTGTGCGATATCATTCTGAACATCAAGCAATAATTGTGCTTCATCAAGGCTTCTTAGTGCTTCTTTGTGATTTCCCTCCATCACAAAGGAAGTTCCAATCATGGTTAAAGCCTCAATTATGTTGGCTTTATCGTCTATCTCCGTTGCAAGAGTTACAACATCTTTCAAGTACGCTCGTGCATTTTCTGAATTAGATAATTTTTTGAGCGTAATATCAGCGAGAAAGAATTGTGATTTTATCATTCCTGGAACATCGCCATTCTCTCTGGCAAGTTTGAGAGCGGACAGTCCGTAATCAAAAGCTTTTTTGTGATTATTGATCAAATTTTTCGCACCTGCACGGATCAAACCAGAGACTGTATCTCCAGCGGGATTTTCGGAAAACGAGCTTTCTACTGCTTTAACTTTATCTTCTTTCACTTCTTACGACCTTTTAATGACCGGGACTAAGTTATATTGTGTAGGATAATATAGGGATAATTGAAACCAAAATAAACCATTTTGCAAAATTGCCTATCCACAATTGACTTAGCACGATAAGATTTATAAAATGTAGAAAAGGTTGAATCAGGGAAAAGAGAATGGCTTATGATGAGGGTTTGGCATTTCGAATTGAAGAAATGTTGATTAATTTCAACACACTCAATATCGAATCGAAAAAGATGTTCGGAGGTGTCGGACATTTAGTGAATGGTAATATGGCTTGTGGAGTACATAAAGATTATCTGATCGTCAGAGTGGGTCCTGAAGCATATCAAGAAGTCCTTGACAAAAAGCACACCTCTGTGTTCGACATCACTGGCAGACCTATGACTGGCTGGGTAACCGTTGACGCTGATGGGTATGAGTCAGATGATGATCTTTTTGGATGGATTAAGCAAGGAATTAATTTCGCATTAAGTTTACCAGAGAAATGACTTTTCAACATTACAAGGAGTAAAAGATGAAATATGAAGTTCCAATGAAGATTGAATTCAGACCAGCATGGTTGTCCTGGGTTGGATCGACCACAATGTGCCTGAATGCACTCGATGTTGAATGCGATATGGCTGATGTTGCAGGATATAGTAGCTATGCGTTTGCCCTTGCAATTCATGAGGGATTGTGCCCCTCTGGTCCTACCTTGCTTGAGTGGTCCACTCTTGCATCTGGTATTGCAGCTCTGGGCAGAAGCACAACCTGTTTCATATCCTATGATTGCTTCACTCAAGACAGCAATAACAAAAGAACTCGAGCTCATGCGATAGAGGTCTTCGAGCTCGTTACACGCGAGATCGAAGCTGGCAGACCATGCATAGTGTGGGGACTTGGTCCACCTGAATTCGGAGTAGTGCGGGGTGTTACTGAA
The DNA here is from genome assembly GCA_018644935.1 of Calditrichota bacterium. Classification (GTDB taxonomy): domain Bacteria; phylum Electryoneota; class AABM5-125-24; order Hatepunaeales; family Hatepunaeaceae; genus JABGPL01. The sequence goes on from JABGPL010000139.1 coordinate 4,863, forward strand.
GATGATTATTTGTGTGTACCTGGAGGACCAACTCCAAAACGTCTCAGATGGGACGCAATTGATGCCCCAGGTGGTCCAAGTGTGCTTGCCTTTCCTACTGCGAGAGAGAATCCTGAAAACTGGGATATTGACCGAGAAGCAATTCGCTCCGCAGTGATGATGATGACACGCCCAGACTACAGGCAAAATACAAAATGTGGATTAAAAGCTTACGATTATTGGTGTTCAGAGTTACAGGATGAGAAAGCAATAAGCTGGTCAAACAGCTACAATGCGCAATGCTGGGCAGAAGCTCGTATGTTGGGTTCGGATTTTTTGAAAAAAGTAGCTGATCGGCACAAAGAAAATGTGGATATTGGCAAGGCCCATGAATCATTACGAGATGTTGCTGTTGAATTAGGTGCTGTTGCAGAGATGTTCCCTTTCACTATGAGATTTGAAGGTGATCCGATTACAGATAAAGATGTGATTGAAACCGCAGTTGAGCACCTTCAAGCTGCGAAGGCAGCTGAGGAAAAAGCGATTGAGTCGATGAACAAAGCACTACAAATATGGTAGCTTGCAGTTCCTAAGATGAGTTTGGGAGACTGGTAACTAACGTTTACGAGGCTTGGGCATGTCACGACGTGCCCTTACTTTACCTGTGATTAGTTTCTTCTGTTTTTCTTTTGCAGACATATCCTTTTCTACAAAAATATCATTTCCCGTGAATGGATTTTTACCGGTATAATACATAACACTCGACCAGGTGGAAGGTAATGGTATAAATACCTGCACCTGTTCGGGCGTTAGTCTTAACTCTTTGCTCGTGAAATCCTTAAGGCTTTGCATCTCAGAGATACCGCAACCGGGATGGGCTGCTATCAAATAATACGTCAGAAATTGTTTTTTACCAATGGACTTTGAAATACCATCAAATTTCTTCTTGAACTTCAGAAGTGATTCCGTGCCGGGTTTTCCCATTAAATTTAGTACTTTTTTCTCTGAATGTTCTGGGGCGAGTTTCATCTGACCTGAAACATGATGTCCCACAAGCTCTTTTATATAATCGTCACCATTGTTTTTATCGGCCATTACAGCATCATACCTGATTCCTGATGCTACGAATACTCTTTTAATTCCATCTATGTTCCTGAGTTTTTTCAGTAACTTGGTTTGGGGCGAATGGTTTACTTTAAGTTGTTTACATACATTTGGGAAAATGCACATCTTCTTATCACAACATCCCTTACTAAGTTTTATATCACACTCGAAACCATACATGTTAGCAGTTGGTCCTCCCACATCGCGGACGATACCTCTAAAATCCTGATGGTCGATAAAACCTTCAACTTCACTAATTACCGATTTTTCAGATCTACTTGAAATGGTTCTGCCCTGATGCATAGTTATTGCACAAAAGTTACATTCTCCATAGCAACCGCGATGTGTGGTTACCGAGAATTGAATAGTATCAAGTGCCCGAACCTCTCCCTGGGATTTGTAATAAGGGTGAACTGAGTTCTTAAATCCCAATTCATAAATATGATCTAATTCTTTTTCGGATGGTAGTTCTGTTGGTGGATTCTGAATCAAATATCTATTATCGTATTTCTGGTATAGCCCTTTTCCCTTAATTAAATCGGTATTGTAGTAAAATGTTCGAAACATCTCTATGAACGCATCCTGATCTTTGCTGACGAGATCAAAGGTTTGCAGCTCGATGTAATCTTTAGGAGGTTGCACGGAAATATAACATAACCCCCGTATATTTTTTACTTCTCCCCCATCCCGCAATCCATTTGCAAGTTGTAATACAGGTGCTTCAGCCATTCCATAAAGCAAATAATCAGCTTTAGAATCAAACAGAATAGACTTTCTGATCTTGTTTGACCAATAATCGTAATGTGCGATCCTGCGTAAACTGGCTTCTATACCTCCGAGTACTATCGGTTTCGTATTCTTGAAATTGCGACGAACCAGGTTTGTGTAGACGATTGTTGCACGGTCAGGACGACGGTTGTTGACTGCCCCAGGTGTAAAATCGTCGTTTTTACGCCTCTTTTTAGTCGCTGTATAGTTTGCCACCATTGAATCAACACTCCCAGCCGAAACACCCCAGAAAATTTCTGGTTCACCGAGTCGAGTTATATCCTCATATGAATCAACTTCAGGTTGAGCAATTATGCCAACCCGAAATCCTGCATCTGTTAATACCCTTCCAATAACAGCAACACCTATGTATGAGCTATCGAAATAGGTGTCACCCGAAACGAGAATTACATCGAGTTTATCCCAACCGAGTTTGTCCATTTCCTCGCGGGTTGTCGGTAGAAACATCAGTCTCCTTTCACATATTCAGCAGCAGCTCTGCCTGCCATCCAACCCGTCGAGAAAGCAGCCTGGAGGTTATAACCGCCAGTATCAGCATCAAAGTCGATTACTTCACCCGCAAAATACAATCCTTCGATCTTCCTGGATGCCATTGTTCGAGGATTAATCTCCCGTGTTTCAACTCCGCCGCAAGTAATTATAGCCTCCCTAAAAGGACGGTGTCCACTGATGCTAAATCGCATATCTTTCAGCCATTTTCGCAGTCGGGTTCGTTCTGCACCTGTGATTTGATGCCCCGGCTTGTTGGCTGGGACTCCCGTTTGCTCAATGCAGTATTGAATCATTTTTTGTGGCATTAAATCTTTTAGTAAAATGGAAAATGAACCGTGGCTTGATTTTTCTATATCACGCAGCAGACGCAGGTCGAGTTTTTTCACATCTAGAGCAGGTTTCATATCTATTGAAATCTCAACTTTTGAAGACTCATCCAGAGCTGCAACCACGCGCTTACTGAGCGTCAGAACTATCGGACCGGTCAAGCCAAAATCAGTGAACTCCAACTCACCAAATTCTTCTGTGGCTTTCTTGTCATTAATCCAGAGCGTCGCGTTAACATTCCTCAACTTCAGACCTTTGAGTACCATCGGAATAATTTCTTCGGTCTCAATAGGAACCAGAGCAGGCAAGGGAGGAGTGATCCTGTGCCCAACGGATTCAGCAAGGGTGTATCCATCGCCAGATGATCCTGTTTGTGGATAAGATTTACCTCCGGTGGCGATTATGACTGCATCTCCGATTAATTTCCAACCCATAGCTTTGTTTGAACTTGCTGTAAGTTGTACGCCTGCTACTCCATTTTCATTTAGCACAAGGTTCTTTACGATAGAATAGTTTTGAAGTTTTACACCTTTGCTCTCAACATTTCGCTGTAGAGCCTTAACGATATCTCCCGACTTCTGACTTCTTGGAAATACCCGTCCTCCCCTTTCGACAACAGTTTTTACACCTTTCGATTCAAAGTATTCTATCAGTTTCTCCGGGGGAAAAGCAAAAAATGCCTGTCGAAGAAATTTGCCATTCTTCCCAAAATGCAAAAGAAAATCATCAGGTGGAGCGATGTTTGTAAGATTGCAACGTCCTTTCCCGGTTATAAACAGTTTCCTTCCCGGGATGTTCATTTTCTCGAGGAGCAGCACCTCCGCACCTTTTTCAGCAGCCTCTCCGGCTGCGATTAGCCCGGCAGCTCCAGCTCCGATAATTATTATGTCGTACTTTTTCATCTACCTCTACATACTGATTGTTATCAAAATCTTGTTGAAACTTTCAAAATGACATTTCAATGGTTAATATATACTCGAATGTATTATGATACCAGTGACGACAGTTTTCCAAACAGGGACATGTCATGAAAAGAAAGATTGTTATCGGTTTTAAAATATTTGCAGTATTCCTCATTTTCATCTTGCTTAATGGCTGCACAGCAATCGGATTTGGAATAGGATATTATATTGATATGCAGGCAAAAGGTATAGATATTCCATTTCATTCTGGACTTGACTCCCTTGACTTTAAAGATGAAATACAAATCACACTCCAGGATGGATCAATTAAACAGGGAAAATTCTGCGGATTAAGTGCGGTAAGTGATGAAGAATTTTTGAATTACTATCCTGAAATCCGTACTGAGGACCTCAGAGGTTTTTCGCTTCCAGAAATTGGTGATACTCTAACTATTTATCTAAAACCGGCAGAAAGCCAGGAATCTGAACCTCTGCTGTTTGACCGCTTTACTCTCAGATCTTTTGAATCAGGAAATCATACTTATTTGAAAGTTAGGTACTTCAGTGATGTGGCTGCAGAAACTATTAACTTAAATCAAATCCATAAAATAACAGATCAATCGGGAAATGATATTGACATAGATGATCTAAACAGCTTTATTCATGAGGGAGGACTGAATAACGTGACCTGTCTGAATCTCACAGATAAGTATACCAGACAGAAAATACGGGTCGTAGATATACAGAACATAAGACTTTTCCCTAAACAGAATGCCGTTACAAATTATACCGGCATTGGACTTGTTTTAGATTTAGTAATATGGGCGTTATAGAGTCCAGCATCTGAAAATCGCAGCTCAAGATAATCTTCCGAGGGTGTTTGAAGAATTAAAAGACCCCAGTTGGGGAACAAACA
>JABGPL010000014.1 GCA_018644935.1 Calditrichota bacterium
AGGGGTAAATCTGACCACTACTCAAAAATGCGTGGCACTACAAACGACTCAAGTCGCTTCAGTTCAATAAACTCAACTTCCAACAAAATATTCTGTAATTCAAAGATTAGAATTCCTCTACATAATTTTATGCGGAATTGGAGGGTGTTGTCCGTTCCCAATAATAAATCGAATAAAAAAACGAGATGGAGTCCATCATGAAAACTAACAGATTGTGGTTGCTAATATTGGCAACCAGTATACTTATTCCAAACATGGTTTTATCGCAAGCAACTACACCGCTGTTTCAGATTATGACAAGTAATTCAATGCTGGACAGACCTCCAGTATTTCAAAAACTTGACAAAGAAATTCAAAAGACAAAAGATGCCGATAAGACTGGCATTCACATCAATGAAAGTTTTACGAGTAAAATTGGTAAGATGAAGCTTGAATTTATCGAACTATTCAATGCGCCAAGTTTGATTTACGACGGTTCCCTTGAAACTCATAAGCGCGTAACAATCAAATGGTTATATGGAAAACATATTGATACAATTTCAATTATACACAACCAGGATTCTAATGAAATCACCCTCTCTAATTTCGAGAACGAGATTATAAAGTCAATTGAAAACGAATTGGTGAAGGCGATGACCGACAGAATAGGAACTTTATTCAAAAATCACGAAATCAAAGATGAACAAGCCGCATTTATATATGCGTTGCTTAATCACATCGATGATGTCAAGGTTGAAGGAAACAATAATGGTGCAGAGGATTTAGCGAACGCTATTGCTAAACACTTAGCAAAACAGGTCAGAGCACATCTGGATCGCAATATCAAGGAAATTCTTAAAAAAGAGCCTGAAATTCTAACCTATTCCATGGATACGGTGATTGCTGAAATTTGCAAATCCGTTAATTCAAAACTTAACGAATTTTTCAAATTATTGGAATCCGAAGTATTAGTAGCATTTTATCACGCCGAAAGTGAGATAAATAAAGTAATCGAGTCGGCCTCAGATTTTCTGGTCGATTCAAACGTTGGTCTGGGATTATCCGAATCCAAGGGATCTGCAACTCCTGGACTTGTATTAACCTCCAAAATTGGCGAATATCTGCGAATAGGCGTCTTTGCGGGTGGGTCGCTTGTAACCGAACCGCTTGATCTGGGAGAAGACCTTGAAAATAGCAACAATGTTGGAGTTATTGATACAACTATCACCGATACAAGTGATACATCAAATGAAACAGAATCAGATTTGCTTGTTGGATTGAGAATTCAGTGGGCATGGGGGGGATATGCTCTTGATGCACTTGGATCGGTCGACATTAAGGCAGAGTCAAATCCTCAGGTGGAAGCGGGTTTAGGTGCCTCTTTTGTTTACGGTGATCTCGTTATCGGTGGAGCATACTACCGACATTGGGCAGGTGAAGTTTCACGACCTGCTTTTGATATTGGTGGATTGACTTTGAAGTCAAGAACTTCCGATTCAAAATCAGTCCTGGTTGGAGTGACCTACAATCACAGAACCGAAGATTATTATCCGGTAGTTCAATTCGGGTTTAATCTTTCGGTAAATGGAGGTTGAGGATAATGAGAAGAACTATTTTTTGCTACATCATCCTGACAGTGCTTGTATTCGCAATTCCCGCTTTAGCGGCAAAAGAGGAAAATGTCCTCAGTTATTATGCTGTTGAAAACACACTCGACGGACAGATCATCATTGAACAAATCAACATTCTGCGGTTTTATCCGGTTTTTTGGATGCGACAAGACGTTGATTCCGTTAGAGTAACCATTTACTATGGGAATAATTATTATACTCGAGATGCAATAGGCCGGGAAGATCAAAGGTTTTGGGAGGTAAATCTTCCCGAGTTTAAACTTGGTGAGGCCATTCAGCGGATTGAGGTTGAAGTTGAGTTCAATTTGCGTAATTTTATCTCAAAAGAAAAAGTACGAAAAAAAGTACTTCATGAAAGAATTTTAGATATCAAAAGCGAAAAACAACTTGAAGAGCTAAGAAGAGTAGCTGACTTTTATGAGGATTATGGTGGATTCGAGGAGTATTTAGACGCTCTTGTCCTGATATCCACAACTGCTTTTGCTGATTCTCAAGTAAATAAATATTTACATGCTGAATTGACATATATGGTAAAAAGTATAGATGATGATTACGTTTTCGATGATGCTCAAGAAGATTTAATTTTAAGGATTGAAGGTAATCTTAATGATATTTTCAGTAACCAGGAAACCGATGAAAATGAAATTAGCCAGCTCAATGTATTTATGAAGGACTCCAGGTTGCATAAAGGAATACTCTTGACACATTCAGAAATTGATTCTGTATTGAAACTCACTCCATCAGTAGAAAATGTAAAAGGATTATTTAACAGGATTTTTGATCAAATTTATATCACGAAATTTCAAAACGATCAAATTGAAAATCAAATTGAGACAATTATAAACAGGCCTGCAATCGAATCTGATCCTTTTTTTGACGACCTCTCAGCAAGGCTGTCTATCAATTTTTCAGACACGTCATATACCGGAGTAAGTGTAAGGAAATGTGACTTAATTATTAATGAGGATTTCCGAACCGCCCGAATCCTTTACCGCAACTACAACGAAGGACTGCGTAGAATGCCTGCGCTTGACCCGGCTGAAAAATCGGGGATCTTCCGAGTCAGGTATGTACCTTTTCCTGTAACCAGCATTATGGGTAATTCATCAGATCTAAAGTTGATACCGTTTTCCGGTGACAATGCGCATGTGGTGTTTGAATTTGGGATAAACTTTGGGGACCTTGTTGTTCCGGGTGATCAATTTGTAGCAGCAGAGTTCTCAATCAGGAGGCTTGGTCTCTCCTTTGCGGTGACCGAAGAGTTGTTTGATCCTGATGCTGAGATAAAGGCACTCCTATTTACTTATGAATTCAACTCATACTCATCAATTGGTGCCGGATGGAATTTTGCTGGCGGCAATGTAACACCTTATTTTAGCTGGGGGATTAACCAGAGAGTATTTAAGGCAATGCTTTCAAATATTGGAGATGTTTTTAAATAGAATTGAGATAGAAAAAGGGGCGCATGCAATGCGCCCCTTCAAAAACTTCAGGTAAATACTGACAGGGATGTCCGCACCTCCCAATATAAAGTTATTACCTCATCCCAGCCTGTTTCCCAGCCATTTTCCAAGCGTTGGATTTACCGTTTGAACTTGGTTCCGAATCTGAGTTACTCGCAAAATTGGATTTATGTGCCTGATCGCGTTCGTATAATGCGAGTGCTATCATTGCCGCTTGTATTGCCTCTTCAGGAGGAGTAATCTCAGGTTTGCCCTGATATTCCTGTTCGATAAAGCGAGTATCGAAGTCGCCAGAAATGAAGCGTGGATGCTCCATGACGAGCTTTGCAAATGGTATCGTCGTTTTTATACCGGAAACCCGGTATTCGGAAAGGGCGCGGTGCATACGACGTATCGCTGATTCGCGGGTTGGTCCCCAAACTACCAGTTTTGCTACCAATGGATCGTAATATACCCCAACCTCGCTGCCGTTTGTCACACCAGAATCAACCCGAACCCAGGGTCCATCAGGACGATTGAGTCCTGAGATAGTACCTGCATCAGGCAGGAATCCCGTGGATGGGTCCTCGGCTGAGATACGGCATTCAATGGAATGCCCGGTATGGCATACGTCCGACTGTTCTATTGTCAGGGGATGTCCCTGAGCAATCAACAGCATCTCGCGCACGAGATCGAGTCCGGTTACAAATTCCGTCACCGGATGTTCGACCTGTAATCGAGTATTCATCTCGAGGAAATAGAATTCAGACGTTTCAGGATCATAGAGAAACTCGACAGTCCCGGCATTGACATATCCGCAGGCTTTAGCAGCCTGAACCGCCGCTTTGCCCATTGCTTCGCGGACTTCGGGAAGTGTCTCCAAAGCTGGAGATGGAGCTTCCTCGATAACTTTCTGATGTCTGCGCTGGATAGAACATTCGCGTTCGTAGAGGTGAATGCAATTGCCTTGAGTATCTGCCAGAACCTGAATCTCGATGTGACGCGGTCCCTCGATGAACTTTTCGAGATAAACTTCGTCATCTCCAAACCCGGAAAGGGCTTCACGTTTGGCAGCGTTCATTGAATCGATCAAATCCTCTTCAGCACGAACAACTCGCATGCCTTTACCACCACCACCCATTGCAGCCTTGATCAGAACGGGGTATCCGATATTCCGAGCTGAAGCATAAGCTTCTTCATCACTTTCGAGTCCTGTCTTATCACCGGGAACAACAGGCACATCGGCATCTATCATCACTCTGCGTGCCTGGGTTTTTGAGCCCATTGAGCGCATAGCGGACCCCGGAGGTCCGATAAAGACCATTCCCGCTGCGGTTACAGCGTCAACAAAATCTGCATTTTCTGAGAGGAAACCATAACCGGGGTGGATGGCATCAACGGAAGCCTTCAGGGCGGTTTCAATTATCACATCCATACGCAGGTAACTGTCTTTCGCCTGCGATCCACCGATATGATAAGCCTCATCCGCCATCATCACGTGTGGTGCTGTTTCGTCGGCATCGGAATACACAGCAACCGTGCGGATTCCCATCTCCCGACAGCTTCTAATGACGCGAACCGCGATTTCACCGCGGTTCGCAATCATAACTTTCTTAAACTTCAATGGCAATGTCTACCTCGCCATTAAATTCATACTAGCATTATTGGCATGAATATTGATGCCTCTATCACGGACAGGTCCTTTAGTCGTAATTCGATAAGCTTCCTCTTCATCAACGACCTCTTCAATCAGAAAATCATCAACATACATTTGCTCCCACTCAGTATTACTGAAACCAATAAGCTCGATAGTTTCAATTGCAGCACTCGCATAATTAAAAAGGTACTGGTCAGCATATAGCACACCATTTATGAACACATCACATCTATAGGTCAAGCAGTTAGAAATTACTTCAATATTCACCCACTGACCTAATGGGAAATTATAACCTCCAGTATATGTAAACTGAGGATTTCCTTCCTGATTTGCACCATTGCTTACTGCAAAGACGTTTCCTACACCCTCAAGGTTCAGCATTTGAATACCCCATCCCCAACCATTACCTGTATTCCAGCCTCTAAATCCAAACCCACCACCAAAACTTGGGACGAACACATTAAATGACACACGTGAGCGTACAACTGGCCTGTGATCCTTCATAACTCTAATTAAATTATCACCACGCGGATCTTGTATATATAAGCATTTTGACCCACCTTCCATTGCACGTTCGTCTGTTACTGTGTAGGTTGCATTGCCTGTCAGTGACTCTGGATACCAACCAGAATCTTCAGGAGGTGGTGCCCCAACATCATACCCCTCGAAACCATCTTCCAAGACAACACGACCAAATGTCTCGGCAGTAGCAATGTTTGAGTAATCCGATGATTCACCCTCCATGAAAGCTACAACCCTATAGGAGTAAGATGTGCTCTCGTCTAAACCAGTATTCAGATAAGTCGAAATGTTTGCATCGACTACGTCAATTGGATTAAAGTTATTCTCATCTCCTATCGATCTCTCGATAGTAAAACCTTCCTCCGCAAACGACTGATCCTGCCACTGAAGGCGAATAATACTTGTGTTCATCGGAGTTGCGGTCAAGTTACCAGGTGTGCTCAACGGACCAAATGTGGTTGCCGTAGCAATATCTGTATAATCTGATGCGTAACTCCCATCCTCATCTACCCTAAAGGCTTTTACGCGGTAATCATATGATGTTTCCTGCTCAAGCCCCTCATCCCCGAAGAATACCACGCCTGGGTTAGTTTCGATTATTACTTCAAACTCACCTGCTCCAGACAGGCTTCTTTCCACTATAAAGCCACCTTCATTATTTGAGACATCACTCCAGTTCAGATTAATATGTGACATATCAATCGGAACTGCTTCAAGATCTATTGGAGCATTTGGTGGACCATCAGGGATAGCCGTCCAATCTTCCGAAGCAAGCCAGGATGACCTGCCAACTTCATTTACAGCACAGATCCGGTACATATATCTGTTATTTGGAAAAACTTCATCATCAATGTAAGCTGAAGTATTCTCAACCAGAGAATCAACCTGTCCCCAATTACTGCTTTCATGCTTGCGCTCAAGTATGAACCCGATCTCATCTTCGGAAGCATCTGTCCAGGATAGAACTGCCTGGGTAAAGTCTGGCGTCTCAATCAGGAGATCTTGAGGCATTAAGGGTGGACCCTGGACGGTTGTTGCGTTGACAACATCGGTAACGGGAGAAGGACCTGAATCGTTGTATGCATAGACCCTGAAGTAGTACTCAGTTAGTCCGGTAAGCTGACCAACGGTAAATATCCGCCGGGTTCCGAAATTACGGTCAACTGAATCTTTTGGAGCCCATCCATCTGTACCTGTTAAACTAAGTTCGATTACGAAACCTGCCTCATTGTGAGAATTATCTGTCCAGGTCAATCTAATCTCACTGCTGCCCATTGTTTCTGCTTCGAGTTCCGATGGTGCTGTAGGCGTGAAAACTACCGTTTCCTGCTGAGCTATGTTCGACCAGTCTGAGTAATTATCACCTAATATCGCTCTAACACGGAATTGGTAAACTGTGCTCTCGGTCAAATCCATCGCAGCATAGTCAACAATATCAGGATCCAATGTCGCTACCGTCTCATAATCTGGAGTCCCTGAGGTTCGCATCTGGATTTCGTAATTCTCTTCAACTGCTGAATTATCCATCCAGGAAATATTTATCTGTGATCCTGACACCCATTCGGCAATTAGGTCACTGGGAGCAATAGGTGGTGTTGTTGCTGTAGCTGCCCCTGATAGTGGTGAGTCAGTATCTCTTTGAAAACTCTGTACTTTATAGCTATATGTCGAACCTTCTGAAAGATCGGAATCGGTATATGTCAGTACATTATCTTCGGATTGGAAAATTTGCGAAAAACTTCCCGCACCCTCAGCCCTCTGAATTTTGTATCCTGAAATGTACTCATCTTCATTCACCCAGGATAGTGAAATCTGTGTTTCGGAAATTGCTGTCGCGACCAAATCGTGTGGGGCGTTCAGCGTTGGTCCAGTAGGTCCGGAATCGTCCTCGCCGCAACCGAGGAATCCAAAACTAAGACCAATAAATAGTAAAGATAAAATAAAAATAGGCAGCCTGTTCATGGCAAACTCCAATCTAAGACTTATTGCTTATGGAACTTAGTCAAGTTGCGACCTGAGAGTTCCGCTTTAGGAATAACATTGTAATATAAATTGATTTATCTTATTATTCAAGTTGTAGTTGAGTTTTCAGATAGGTCAGATGAGTTTTTTAATGTCCCGATTTAGTGTATCATTCAATTGTAATGAAACTAAGGAACTTCAATGTACATGTTTTAGTTTACATCAGACTGCGCATGCTTGCTTTTTTTGTGATGTATCAATATATTTTCCTGTCTGTGGCTACGGATGATAACAGTTTTTGCTTTTAAGATTCCAGCCGCTGCATTTGTCAGACGGTCATTTCTACAGATCATATTTATTCGGAGGTCTTTGTGTGGGCTCTGCGGTGGATCTTTATCGCAATAATTGTACTCGGTGTTCTTTTCATCTCATACCAGAACTCAGCTGATGTTGATGTTCGATTCCTGAAATGGAGTTTAACCGCAATTCCTCTGTATTTTGTTATATTTTTCTCGTTTGCAATCGGGATGATCTCATTCTTAATCATCGCCTTTTTTAATCAAATGCGACACCATGTACAGGTTAGAAAACTGCGAGGTGAGATCAATCAACTTAACAAAAAGATCATCGAGCTTGGATCTGTGGAAGCCGATGTGGAATATGAAAATGAAAAGAAGGACTCGGAACAAGAGAATGAAGTTGATGATAACAACATTCCAAGCTAATGATGAATACTACGATTCTGAAAAGCCTGCAAAAAACTGCGAAAAACTGCGTAACAATGCTTCGACTTTCTGATAAACGGTACATAAAGATAATTCTTTTGGCTGGTTTGCTTTTTTGCTTTATGCAAAACAAGCTTTTTAGCGCGAACATTTCCGATGACAGCGAAGACAGACTTTTGGCCTTATTCGTTGCGGGTGAAACGGATTCACTGCGTGAAGTCATAAATACTATACCCGAAGAAACTGCTGCTGGACAGTTTTTTCGGGGAATCTATGAAATTGATGGCGAAGCTGCGCGGTTTTACTTTGATCGAACAGTTGCTCTTTATCCGGGATCCCAATACAGTGCTTATGCACTGAATCGTCTGTGGCAGTATCACATGGCAAAAGGTGATTTTGAAATGGCTGAACGGTATTATGGATTTCTTGAGCGAAGACATCCGGATCACCATATCCTGTGCGGTAGCCCGGACCCCCTGAGCATACAGGATCTAACTGAGTTGTCTAAGCAATCGGCATCCAGTATTCCACATTCGACACCAAACAGCAATTATTCGGCTGAGATGTGGACAGTGCAGTTGGGTGCATATAAAAATCCCAAAGGTGCTCAAAAAGTTGGACAAACTGCTCAGAAATGGGGAGATGTCCGTTATATAAAAAAAGTATTCAAAGGTAAAGAACTTACGGTCGTCCAGGTTGGTCTATTTGACGACAGGGACAAGGCTGTAAATCTTGATTCGAGCATTCGTGCCACGACTGATCTGCGCGGACGTATCGTCAAAGTGCAACAATAATTTAATATACAACCAGGAGAAAAAGATAATGGAATTGTTAAAACAATTAGTCGAAATGTCCGGTGTTTCCGGACGCGAAGATCGAGTTCGAAAACTGGTAAGAGAAGAGCTGGAAGCTCTCAACTTTGAAGTCACTTCCGACACATTGGGAAATGTAATTGGGTTCAGGAAAGGAACCGGAGCTGACGGTACCCGAAAGAAAATCATGGTTGCCGGTCATATTGATGAAATTGGTTTTTATGTCAGCTACATTGATGATAAGGGCTTCCTCAGATTCAATCCTGCCGGTGGTTTCGATCCAAGAACACTAATTGCTCAACGAGTAATTGTGCAGGGCAAAAAAGACCTGCTTGGTGTAATTGGCTCCAAACCCGTCCACATTCTCACAGAGGAAGAGAAGAAAAGAACCCTTCAACTCAAAGATTACTTTATTGATCTTGGCTTACCTAAAGAAAAGGTTGATGAATTGGTTCAGGTCGGTGACCCAATCACAATGGAACGCCAAATGGGCGAGTTGGGTGATTGCCTAACCTGCAAAACATTTGATGACAGGGTCGGGGTTTACTGCATGATTGAAGCAGCACGCTTGGTTAAAGATTGTGAAGCCGACCTTTATGTCGTTGGTACAACTCAAGAAGAAGTTGGTCTGCGCGGTGCCTTCGCATCCTCATCGGGTATTGTTCCTGATGTCGGAATAGCTTTGGATGTTACTCTTGCAAATGACCTTCCAGGTGCAAGTGGACAGGATTATATTTCAGTTCTCGGAGATGGATCAGCAATTTCTCTGATGAATGGTGCTGTGATCTCCAACCCCAAATTGTTCAACCGCATGTGCAACCTTGCTGAAGAAAAAGAGATAAAATACCAGAAGGATGCTATGCCTAAAGGCGGAACCGATGCGGGTGCAATGCAGAAGGTCATGGGCGGTGCGGCTGTTATAACTCTTTCAGTACCTTGCAGGTATGTTCATTCAACAGTTGAAACAGTTCACAAAGATGACGTTCAGGCAACCATTGACTTGCTGGCAGCATACTTGAGTGATCCTGGTGATATGGATTATCGTCTTTAGGGAAAATCTGGAGTAGAATTTTCAGTAGATCGAACACTCCTGTTCGACTATCCAAAAAATAGTCAGAATGCGCTGGCACATGAGGGAGTGTACCAGCACGAAAGGTTATTCTTGGACGAACAGCAATGTCCGTCATCCGAAATATGGAAAAAAGACAAAAAGGGCGGGTGGAAAATCCACCAGCCCTTTTTAAGTTCGTAAAACTTTTTACTGACGACCCAGTTCAAGGTGACAGAGTATCAACAGACATACTCAACATCTCATTCATAAACCAAACAGCAAAACACAATTTCCGTTGAAACCGTCACAAAAAACTGACACAACCTACGATTCTGAATCAGTATCTTTCTCTTCAGGTTCAACAGCCTCTTCTGCTGGCTTAGCAGCCTCTTCTGTAGGTTCACTAACTTCCGGAACCTTTGGCAGATCTGGCATCTGGTTAACAGGAGTTTCATCTTCCATAGTATCACGCATGAACTGCTCTTCAATTGAATCTTCTTCAACCACGCCAGCTCCAGTTGGTTTTGGCTTGAATATGCGCGACACAACAGAACCGGTTGAGAAGAATTCACTGATGGGCTCTTCATCAACAACAGCAGCAACGGCAACTTGTGATTTCTGGACTTTCAGCTTCGGAGCTTTCGGGATAAAGGTCGGCTTCACAACCAAACCAGATTTGATTGCCTTTGTGCAGACTTTCATCCGCACAACTTTACCATCTACAAGCACACGCACCTTTTGTAAATTAATATTCCAACGTCTTTTGCTGACGTTGTGTGCATGGCTGACTTTATTTCCGACGCGAGGTCCTCGCCCGGTTAGTTCGCATCTTCTTGACATTTTATACTCTTTAAACTTCGAGTGATCGAATTTATGTTTGACAAAAAGTTAAAATATAAAAA
This sequence comes from Calditrichota bacterium, assembly GCA_018644935.1. Classification (GTDB taxonomy): domain Bacteria; phylum Electryoneota; class AABM5-125-24; order Hatepunaeales; family Hatepunaeaceae; genus JABGPL01. The sequence continues at coordinate 10,684 of JABGPL010000014.1, forward strand.
TGAAAAATCCAAAAATCAACCTAAACCGACTCATCTTATCGAAAAATGGGAACTTCCTGCCGGAGAAATCCTCGCTCCGATGGCAGGAATCTCTGATTCACCCTTTCGAAGGCTGACACGCCGATTTGGTTCCGGGCTTTTATACTCCGAGGTGATTTCCGCTGAAGGTACCCGCAGGATGGGAGATGTCAGCATAGATATGGCACGATTTGACGAGGAAGAGCGACCGATTGCAATACAATTATTTGGTTCGGAGCCATCACAATTCGCGGATGCCACTCCAATCATCATTGAGAGATGGCAACCTGATATGATCGACATCAACTGTGGCTGCCCTGTGAAACGGTTTGTTTCACGTTCTTGTGGTGGATTCCTTATGCAGGATCCGGATCTGATAGGAAACATCGTTTCTGCCGTAAAAAAAGCAGCAGATATTCCTGTGTCAGTAAAGCTTCGATCTGGATATAGAAAACCGGACGAAACGGCTGTTGAAGCTGCAATTGCTGCCGAACAGGCGGGAGCTTCACTTATTGCAATACATGGGAAATACGTGCGAGGATGGAAAGGAACTGTCTCTGACTTTGAGGTAATTGGACGGGTTAAAAGTGCAGTAAACGTGCCCGTTATAGGCAATGGAGATATCCTGTCCTATTCTGGCGTAAAAGCAATGGTGAGCGAAACTGGATGCGATAGAGTTATGCTCGGCAGATGGGCTTGCGGACGTCCCTGGATATTTCAAGCACTCGAAAATGGTTACCCAACTGATGATGAAGTACCCGAATTAGAAGCAACTCAAAAAATCGACGTGCTGCTTTTGCATTATGAACTAATGCTTGAAAGGTTCAACGTTCCGACAGCCGTCCACAGAATGCGAAAGCATATCGGTTGGTACACTCGAGGAATGCGAGGTGCTTCAACTCTACGAGGCGAACTAATGCGAGTTGAGGATCCGGACTATGTCTTGAACAGGATTTCTCAATTCAAAGAAATGGTACTCGAAGATACATAAGTCCTGATTGCCTGGCGATTCTTTTTTACAACTTCCGTAAAAAGAATTGTGGTTTGCGCAAATCATTAAGTTATTCTATATTAGTAGACTCATGTTCATCCAACGAGAATTCAACACCAGGATCCCATAATGAAAAGACAATCGTTTGTGAAACATCTCTTTTCGGTTTCGGTACTAATTGCAGTACTGTTTTTAACAGTTACAGGTTGTGGACCCAAATATCAACTTATACCGCTAAGTCCTGCTGATCCACCAGTCTCGGGGACTAATGGGATGGTTGTTGCCGCTCACCCGCTGGCAGCCGAAGCAGGGATCAACGTACTTAAAGATGGTGGTAATGCTGTCGACGCCGCTATTGCCACACTGTTCATGCTCAATGTTGTCGAACCACACGCTTCCGGACTTGGTGGCGGAGGATTTGCTGTTGTTAGAATGGCAGATGGTGATGCAAAGGCAATTAACTTCCGCGAGAAGGCACCTTCCAAAATTGACCCGAGTTTTTATTATGATCCAGCGGACACAAACCACACGAGGATGGGGCATGGTGCAACAGCTGTGTGCGTCCCTGGTGCTGCTGCTGGATGGGCACAAATGTTTCACTCGTGGGCGACCCTGCCTCTTGAGAGATTAGCCAGAGATGCTATCAATGCCGCCGAAAATGGTTTCCCGGTAGACCCGACACTTGCTGGCCAGATAATGAACAATTTTGAAAACCTCTCATCTGATTCGATTATGAGTGAGGTTTTTATAAATGATGGTCTACCCTACGAAGTGGGTGATACTCTCAGGCAAGAAGACCTTGCTAAGACTCTGAATTTAATAGTTGAACGCGGTTTTAATTCTTTTTATAGAGGTCCAATAGCAGAATCTATTGTCAGTACAATCCAGAATGCAAATGGGTACATGACACTTTCCGACCTTGAGTTTTACAGAAGTGAGGTATCCGAACCTTTACAGGCTACTTTTTCAGGATCGTTATCAGCATACGAAGCTCTGACAATGCCACCTCCGAGCCGAGGCGGATCTGCCCTGCTTGAAGCATTAAATATGTTCGATTTGAGTGGTATGTACGAATACTCCCCACATTCAGCAGAGGCGATTCACATACAATCTCAATGCATTCAACAATCCTATATTGACGCGGCAACAACGATCTGCGACCCCAAATTTGACATCGGAAACTGGCAGGAACTTGCAACAGTTGAGTTCGCCAAAGAGGCAATGACCGGAATAGCTCTGGAATCAGACCCCGGGCCGCGATCTGCTACGCGACCTCCCAATAAAAACGACAAGGGAAACACCACCCATCTTTCGGTCGTCGATAAAGATGGAAATGCAGTCTCTCTCACCCAGACAATTAACCATTTCTTTGGAGCAGGAGTCATGGCTCCGGGCACAGGACTACTGCTGAATAACCAAATGCAAGATTTTTCGGTACCACCTCCTGACAGCCTGCTCGATGTTATACCACTAAGCCGTAATCTTATTGAAGGTGGAAAACGACCGCGCTCGAATATGTGTCCACTCATAATGTTAAAGGATGGAAAGGTTAAGCTGATTGTCGGTACTCCGGGCGGCAGCCGTATTCCGGCAGCAATGGCTCAAATCGTTGTAAATGCAACAGAGTATGGAATGGACATCTCTTCTGCGATTGACTATCCCAGATTCTTCCCTTCAAACGAGCACCTCGTTCTCGAAAATAGATTTGACATGGGGACTGTGAAGGAGTTGACTAAAACTGGCTACATACTCCATTTTGCAGGACCATATCATGTCTATTTCGGTGGGGCTCATGGGATTTCAATTGACCATAATACCGGTGTAATATCCGGAGCCGCTGATAAAAGGCGCGGTGGCGCAGCACGTGGATACTAACAACAATTTGCATCAGTAGTTGGAAACATAAACTTGAATAATCCTGACATTCTTACACATGGCTGGCTGATATTCACCGTTATGGTCGGTGTTTTCCTGCTTGCAGCATTCTGGCGTAAGCAGCCAATTGGAATTGCTCTTTTGTTTGGAGCAATTGCCGGGGCAATCGTCGCCGGAAATGGCATACCGATAAGGCATCTGGTTGAGGGAATATTTACATACCTCGATCCGATCCTCATTATTTTTACAGCATTGATTTTCATGCGGGTAATTGATGAGAATGGTGCTCTCGGGACACTCGCCAGGATTATTATTACCAGATTTGCCACACAACCTATTCTGCTTGTTTTGATTGTAACCCTGTTTATCATGTTCCCTGCAATGCTAACAGGAATCACTACGACCTCTGTTCTGACAACTGGCGCATTAATGGCTCCAGCACTTATTGCGCTGGGAGTTCCAGCCTTGACAACTGCTGCGATGATCGCATTGGTTTCTCTACTTGGCATGATCGCCCCCCCGATAAACCTGCTTGTAATGCTGATCGGTCAGGGTGTTGACATGCCGTATATCGGCTTTGAAGGACCACTTGCACTAATCGCGTTCCCACTTGCATTTTTCACTTCCTTCACGCTTGCTTTCAAACACCTGCGAAATGCAGACACATCGCTTGCAGTTGCAAATTTGCCGGAAATTCAATCCGACAAAAAGGGTATAATCCTTTTTCTCCCATTAATTGTTGTATTTCTCCTGATGATTATTGTAAGGATTTTTCCTGAATTTGTACCTGACATTGGTGCTCCTTTAATCTTCTTGATCGGCGCAGCAATCGGATTGTATACCGGAAAACCTGTGAAGATTCAACGCACGATTTACAAGGCTTTGCTCACAGGACTTCCTGTGCTGGGCTTGTTAGCGGGTATAGGTATTTTCCTGCAAATCATGACTTTGACAGGTGTTCGAGGTTTACTGGTGGTAACTGTACTCTCGCTCCCGATAGCGCTTACTTATCTTGGGATGGCAATTAGCCTCCCCGGCTTCGGAGGTGTCTCAGCTTTCGCTTCGGCTATGGTTTTTGGTATCCCATTCCTGTTATCCCTGCTCGGCAGAAATGAAATCGTTGTTGCAGCTGGAATAGCATTGCTCGCAGGTCTTGGAGATGTCATACCGCCAAGTGCAATCGAAGCCCGATTTGCAGCTCAGATTACTGGCGAAAAGAGTTTCATGCGAGTTGTAGTCAAATGTCTGCCGTTTGTGATAATATTTGCCTTAGTTGGTCTCGCTGTGATTTACTGGGCAGACAAACTATCTTTCCTTGTGCCATAATGCGGGAACTACCCTCGCAGAACAGCGGTTTAAGTGAAAAAGAGAACAATTCTTTGATTACAGGAAGCAGAAGTTAAACAGTGAAAATTCCGAATTTCAGATTAAGCAAATTTATTGTTTTGCTTCCGATGCTTTGTGTATTCTCTTTCTACTTGTTTCCAAGGCCATCAAGTGCTCAGCAACGAATATCTCCAGACAAATTTACCATAGCGCGGGTAAAATATGATGGAGGAGGAGACTGGTACTCCAACTCGTCATCGCTGCCAAATCTATTAGAATTCGTTTCACGACAAACGAAAATTTTTGTAAACCCGGAAGAAGCAGTAATTGAGCTATCCAGTCCGCGTTTATTTGGGTACCCATATCTTTACCTCAACGGGCATGGGAATATTAGGTTCACTGATCGCGAAGTTCAGCAACTTCGCAAATATTTTGAAGCTGGTGGATTTCTCCACGCTGATGACAACTACGGAATGGACAAGTCATTTCGGCGCGAGATAAAGCGCGCACTTCCCGAAGCTGAATTTATCGAATTGCCCTTTAATCATCCGATCTATCACAGTCATTTCGAGTTCAAATCGGGACCACCGAAAATCCATGAGCACGACGGTAAGCCTCCACAGGGGCTGGGCGTGTTTCTCGATGGCAAACTTGTTGTTTACTACACATACCAAAGTGACCTTGGAGATGGTTGGGAAGATACTGACGTTCACAATGATCCTCCTGAAAAGAGGCTTGCAGCACTTAAAATGGGCTCAAACATTGTCATTTGGCGACTCAGGGGTGGGGCGTGACAGAGTACCAGCAAAACCTGAGTAAAGCTCGTCAGACTTTTGATACCCTGCGCACATCCCAACGACGTGCCGAGCTCTTTTCTGCAATATCAAAATTCCTGTCTGTAATAATCGCTTTAGCATTAGTAATAACTCTAATTGAAACGATTTTCCCATCTCCCTCGATATATCGAAAACTTGAGCTGCTGATAATATCGGTGTTAACGGGCTTTTCTGCGGTTTTAATCGGTCACAGGTTTCTTTCGGATAAAAGATTAAAAACCGGATCAGAATCTGAGGAATGGTGGGCAATAACTCTCGGGAAAATCGCACCTGAAGTACTGCGTGACCGTTTATTAAATGCCCTGCAAATTGTTCAGCAGGCACCTTCCACAAAAGACAACTTTTCGGCCGATCTCGCTCGCCATGCTCTTTATCTTGCTGTTGCTGACCTTGATGATATTACAATAACCCGAGCTCTGGATTTCAAAAACCGGAATCTGGGTATGCGCACAGCTGGAATTGTGACTGCTGCCGCAATTTTAACCTTTGCTATAATTCCGGGTGGTATGTCAGATGCAATTGGCAGGATCATGCATCCGAACAGGGAATACGTCGTTGAGCTCCCCTATGAGCTATCAGTCAGCCATGATCAGGACTGGGCATATCGAGGAGAACCCGTCGAGTTTCAAATCGCTGCAACGAGAACTCCGCCAAAATCTGTCGAATTTGAGTACCATTATGATGGCGGTGAAAATCAGGTTGAAACCGTATTTCTCAGAGGTGGAAGTGCTGTTTTGGAATTCAAGGGTTTTTCCGATCCGATCACATATCATGTTGAGTCAAAAAATGTTGTTTCGCAACCACAACGATTAAAAATCGTAACACGTCCCCAGATCACCGAGCTGCAATACCGACTCTTCCCACCTGCATACAGCAGATTGCCCGTTGAAATCGGCAGAGAGAATATTGGCAACGTAGAAGCTCTGCCCGGATCTCGCCTTGAACTAACGGTCAGATCATCTAAACCCCTCGAGACAAGCTGGTTGATTTTTCAAAAGAGCAACTCCGACAGCACTGAAAACGACAGCACAAAACTCGAAATCAGCCACCTCTCTGCAACGGTCCAGTTAGATCTGTTTCGTAATGGAACTTATCACATTAGACTCAGGGATGATCAGGGGCATTTTGATAAGGACCCTGTTTTCTATCGTGTCATGCTCCTGACTGATGAATATCCAACTGTGCGGATTACTTTCCCCGAAGCAGATATTGAACTCGGCGAATCCACCATGCTGCCTTTGACATTAGAAGCCGATGATGACTTTGGAATAGGTAGGATGGCTATCTCCTATCATCAAATGGGTGAAGACACCACAGTTTATTCTGAAAAAGTAAAGCTCGACCAATCGGGCATTCCAACTGTAGAGGTCGATCATTTCTGGGAAATCGGTGAGTTATACCTGATGCCCGGAGATGTCATCGAATACTGGGCGATTGCATGGGACACAGACAATGTGAACGGTCCTAAACGAGCGGAGAGCGAACGTCGTCTGGTGCGTCTCCCATCTATGGAAGAAATTTTCGCAGGTGTCGAAGAGACCGAAGAAATCGGCATGGATCAGGCAGAAAGAACAATGGAAGCAGCCAAAGAACTGCGCGAAAACGTCGAGGAAATTCTTCAGGAGATGCGAAAGAACCCTGAAGTAAACTGGGAAAGACAGCAGCAAATGGAGGATGCTCTCGAGCAGCAGGATAATCTACAGAAGCAGGTCGAGGAACTCGCCAAAACCATCAACGAGCTCGCAGAAAAGCTCGATAAGCACGATCTGGCTAAGTTAGAAACACTTGAGAAATATAAAGAGCTACAGGAACTCATTTCTCAAATTGCGACCCCTGAGATGCGGGAAGCGATGGAAAAACTGCGTCAGGCGATGGAAGAGCAGGACCCTGATCAAATACGTGAGGCCCTGGAAGATCTGGCGATGGATCAGGAGGAATTCCTGAAAAACATCGAGCGCAGCATGGAGATTCTGAAGCAACTTCAGCTTGAGAGAAAATTGGATGAACTCGTCAAGCAGATCGAGGAAATACTCCACGAACAGGAAGATATCTTAGGTGAAATGGACGGCGACGAACAGCAAAATACAGCGGACCGCCAGAAAGACCTAGCCAAACCGATGGAAACCTTCCATAATCGGCTTCAGGAAACGGGAAACCTCGCCGAAGAAAACGAAGCCGGTGACCTCGCAGCTCAACTTGACAGCCTTATGCAGGAGCTGGCATCCAAAGACATTCCCGCAAATATGCGCGAGGCAGGTGCCGAACTTTCTGAAGGGAACAAGAAAGAGGCAAAATCAGGTGCCGAAATGAACGCCCGTGATCTTGCCGAGTTACTCTCAAAGCTGAATCAGATGGCCAATGATTTCAAAGAAGCTAAGAAAGATGAACTTGCAGATAAGATCAGACGCACCACTGAAGACATGCTCTATCTTTCAGAAGATCAGGAAGAATTAAGTGACCAGAGCAAAGAACTTGGCACTCAATCACCACGATATCGGACTCTTGCCGGTCGACAGGACGACATTCGCAGTGCATTGGGACGCATTATAGAAGGGCTGTTTGAAATCAGCAAAGAGACTTTTTTCATCACTCCGGATCTCGGTGCAGCACTGGGCAAGGCAGCTAAAGATCTCGACAAAGCCATCGAACGGTACACTGACCGAAATCCAAGATCGGTTTCACAATCTCAAACCAGCGCACTCGGCAGTATGAACTCAGCCATCAGGCAGCTAATCGACATTCTCGGACAGATTCAAGACTCGAACTCGTCGACAGGCTACGAGGAAATGCTGGAACGTCTCTCAGAGATGGCATCCTCTCAAAGCAGCCTAAATCAACAATCGATGCCTATGCCCGGTCAGGAAGGTCAGCAATCTATGCCGGGAGGTCAGGGAAGTGGCAGCATGCAGCGTTTGGCAGCCCAGCAGCGTGAACTTCAGCGCCAGATGGAAGAACTCGGTGATGACGCTCAGGGCATGCAGGAAATCCTCGGTGACCTCGACGCATTAGCAAAGAATATGGGTGAGGTTGCCAATGACATGGAAGACCAGAATGTCACCCAACGCACCCGCAGATTACAACAGCAAATCGTCAGCCGCTTACTCGACGCCACTCGCTCGGCACGTGAAAAAGAATACAGCCAGAAGCGCGAGAGCAAATCCGGCGAAGACATCACCCGCAGATCCCCCGAACAACTTCAACTTGACTCCGACACGCAAAAACTACGCCGCGACCTGAAACGCGCCCTCCAGGAAGGCTACACCCGCGACTATAGAAGGTTAATCCGAGCATATTTCCGGTCACTCGAGGAGATCGAGAAGCAGGAAACGGTACAGCCGCCTGCTAGATAGGCGCGAGTAAAGATTTCTGGAGTAGCGAAGAATGACTTCGCTACTCCAAGTATTCCGCTCAAACAGAAGACAAAACTGATCTTATTGCTATGAAACCAATTACCCCTACTTCCCTGAAAAATATGAATCCCTTCGGATAACCTTTCATACATCTATATCTTACAGGTAGCAATACAACTACGTTTATCATCAACACATCAACTCAAATTGAACAAAAAATCAGGCACCCTCAGATCAAGGTGAAGGAACTGTAAAATGAGAGTATTACATTTTTTTGTAATTTCGCTGGCACTAATGTTACCAATCGATTACTTGCTCGCACAAGATCATGATGGTATCAATCTTGTCGGTGAAATGTACGATTGGAGTCTGAGCGGGGTTCACGATCTTGAAATCCGGGGTGATTATGCATTTGTCGCAGATGGAACTTCTGCATTTCAGGTTCTCTATATCGGTGATTCCGACGAGTTTAAGATCGCTGGTCAAATAAGTGATATCGGAGGTGCTCCCGTTGCAGTGGCAATTCAGGATACTCTGGCATTCCTCGCTGTCGAGAATCAGGGTCTGACAATAATCGACATCTCAGATCCTCCTGATCCCCAAATTATCAGTTTTATCAATCGTCCGGGTCCGATTATCGATGTCGCGGTAAATGATCAATTCGCATGTTTGTTAGGAACTGAGCTGTGGGTGATTGCAATAGATAATCCGTCACGCCCCGGAATTCTTGGAAGTGTACGAATTCACGATGGTAGAGAAGTTCTCCTTGATGGGAATTTTGTTTATGTTGCCAACGATCGTGGTGACCCTGATGTTTTTATAATTGACCTTGAGGACCCATCTAATCCCAATATTGTTCAAGAATTTGAAATGGGATCAGTAAATGATGGAATCAGCCTCAGAGATGAGTATTTATACTGTGTGGGCAGATCTGATTTAAAAATTTTAGATATCTCTGATCCATTTGAGGTAGAAATAATTGGTGAAGCCGATGGCGCATCCGGGGTATCAAAGATTTGCGTAAATGAACAATACGCATTTTGTGTTGGAAGTAGAGGATTAAGAATTTATAGCATTGAGAATCCTGCGGAACCAAACGAAGTTGCATATCACGGGCTTTTTGTTAGTGAATTAGAACCTCAGATTGTTGAGAATACACTCTATATGCCGATGGGACGGAATGGGATTAATATTTATAACGTTGAAGATGTAGAAGAACCCGTTGAACTAAATCCGGAGATAAGCAGACACAGTATCGAAAAAGTGCAATTCAACAACAATCTTATCTACCTGATCGATAATACAAAGATACTTCGAATCCTCGATTTCACCAATCCGGATCGGATGGTTGAACTTGGATCAATGTCTGTAGAAGGTGATATCCTGAATTTATTGGTTCAAGATGATTACGCCTATATATCAACCAGAAGTGAGGGGGTAATCATTGCCGATGTTTCACAACCGCATAATCCTCAAATAGTTGCCCAGCACCGAACTCAGTATCCTGTCTTTGATGTAATGATTAGAGGGCTCGATGCATATATCCTCGAGAGTGGTGAGGAGGAGGAGGAAAATGTGGTTTTATACCGAATGAATATTGAAAACCCCTCAAATCCGAGGAATATAACCTGGATCAATAGCTGGGATCGTTATCAATCACCAGCGATTAGAACCGATGGATCAAATATTTTTGTCGCACTGAATCCTGGAATGTTTGAGGATGATATTCGATCAGGAGTGGGGATAATAGATATGGCAGTTGACAGCCTTAGGTTAATAGACATAGGAGATGGCATAACTGATATCGAAATTTATGGTAATATCCTTGCAGTTGCAAAGGGAAGCGGACATATCTCGCTTATTGACATCTCTGATATAGATGATGTCAGACGTTTAACCTCATTCGCTGTATCTCGATCTCCAGTTTCCGATATAAAATTAACCTCCAGATATATATATGCTGCTGCCCTGGGAAATGGCATAAAGATTTACGATATAACCGATCCGGTACGTCCGCGAAGGGTCGGGTACTATGACACAGAAGGATTGGCAAGTTCAATAGATGTCCTTGACCATATGATTGTCGTAGGTGATATCAATAATCTTAGTACATATGATTGCGATGATTGCACTGATGTAACCCAAATAGATAATTTTTATCCGGGAGCATTTACGATACTTGAAGCTTATCCAAACCCCTTCAACAGCACCCTTACCACCAGTATCAGGCTCCCATTTGAGAGCCCGGTCAGCATTGATGTCTACAACCTGCAGGGAAAACTGGTGCATAACCTGTACGGTGAATCCCCTCTATCAGCTGGAAGTCATAAACTGATCTGGAATGCAATGGGATTGACATCCGGAACATACTTCTTAACTATCCGGAGTAATGGTATTTCAGAAACGAAAAGTGTAGAGTTGATAAAATGATGAAGCTGAATATTAGATTATCGGGATTTATAATTATTGTTGTGCTCCTTCTCATGTTTTTCCACCTGGATTCTATATCACAAGAGCCTTTCGGAATTCAACAGGTCGGACGTTTATACAAATCTCTGAACGGTGGTAATGTTGTAATCCGAAATGACATTGCATATGTCAATTCTGGGAAAGCAGGTCTGCATATTTTCGATCTCTCCGATCCTGAGCAGATTACACCAGTTGTTTATTTTGACGATTATCAAAGCAGTGATAATAACCTTGATGTTCAGGAAAATATCGCATTCCTGACTACCGGATACAATGGTTTGATAATATTCGATGTCACTGATCCGGAAAATCCAAATATAACCAGTTCATTCTGTGCTGATCGTCTCTTTACTACAGATGTGAAAGTTGTCGAAAGCCTTGCTTATGTATTAAGCCGGGAAGCCTCTGGCAGAACAGCATGGCTACAGTTGCTAAACATTGATAATCCTTACGAACCTCTGTTAGTGGGTCAGCTTGATTTAGAGCGAATTCAAGTCGGGAGGTATGGTTACCAGCGCCTTATTGTTTTTGAGGATATCTGCTACGTCGTCTTTGATCAGATTATGTACTTGATAGATGTCGCAGATCCCGAATCACCTCAATTAATTAGCTCAATAGAAGTACCCGGATCACACCCATGCATAATCAAAAGTGAGGAACTGATTATTACCGGTCACTCGCACGGAAACATCAATTTCTTTGATATATCCAATCCCCAAGAACCACGATTGATAAATACTATAAACCAAGAACGTTCCGTGTCAGACCTTGGACTTCAGGATAGTCTGCTTTTTGTGAAAATAAACAACGGTATTATTCATGTCCTTGACATCTCAGATCCGGAAAATCCCGAAGACGTTTTCACCGGGGACATGTCATGGGGAAGCGGCAGAATTGGCTTGACTGAGGATTATTTACTAAACATTTCAAGAAGGTTGACAACCATTGATATATCCCATCCGGACGAACTGACCTCAATTAGTGTTTTTAACACAGGCCAATATTATATCCATAGCTCCCATATTGCGGGTAATTGTGCCTATATCGGTCATGAACCGGACTGGTTAAATTCAGAAACGAATACTTTAATACGAATTGATATCACAGATCCATCTCGACCGCATGAAACAGACCGTCGTAACAGCACCAGTTATAACGAAATCGAAATGGTTGATGAGCATTTACTCTACGTGCTGGATCTGGATAATGATTTACGTGTGTATGACGTCTCGGATTGGCAAAACTGGGAGATGTTGTTTCACAACGAGACCGTTGAATTTGAGCGAGAACTTTTTATCAATGGTGATCGGTGCTATCTTAACTTATTTCCAGGCTGGGGGAATAATGGCAGGAACGGAATGAGCATAATGGACATATCAAATCCGCATCAACTTGAGGAAGTCTATTTCATAGATGATATCCATGGATCTGTGTGGGGTGATTACTTATTTTCGTCAGATGGAAGTATTATAAGGATTTATGACATTTCTGATCCGGACAGAATAATGGAGGTCGGATACAACGATGATTACGCTATATACTGGGAGTTTGTTGTCAGCAATGATCTGTTATTTGTAAGAACTCATGACGACCGATCCAGAGTTCAAATTGTTGCCTTTGATGTCTCGAATCCATATGATCCAACCGTTCGGAGTGAACTTCAACTGCCAATTCTTGGTGAGCCTGATGAAATGATAATTTACGAACAACATTTGATATTAACATTTGCAGACGAGGGTATCTATATTTACGATTATACCGTTCCTGAATCACCTCAATTGGTTGGTTACCGACATACACCCGGAGTAATTCATGATATTGACATTTCCGGAAATCTCTTGTATGTTGCAGACGAAACCAACTTCGGAATCTACGATTTCTCAGAAGCTCTTGGAGTAACCATATCAAAGCCGATGTTCCCGGAAACAACTTTTATCAACACCTTCTACCCTAACCCATTCAACGATAGAGGAGTTGCTGAATTTTATCTTCACAAATCTGGGATGGTCAGCCTGTCACTCCACAGTATTACCGGACGACAGGTAGAAAACCTTATCCCACTATCCGGAATGGCAGCAGGATGGCATTCAACCAATTTTAATGCAAAGGGGCGTTCAACTGGGACCTATTTCTTGAAATACGACATAGACGGTCAATTCTACACTGAACCAATCTTGTTACTAAAGTAATTCGAATGGAACACACTCAACCGAAAATCATCCTCCGTTATCCACATCTCAAATGAACTATCCTCAGGGTCTGGTTCATTCCATTTTGTCTCATTTGCTCCAATCAGTTTGATATCAATAGGTAATTCATTATATTTGTGAATACTGAAGTTCTGTGTTCTACAGATTAAAAGCTTAAAAACATCCGGAGATAGTTAATGAAGGTTAGACATACAATCTTTTTACAATACATAATAGTAACAACGATACTGCTTATGGGAGCCGTATCCGTCGGATTTGCTGTTGATGATTTGGATAGACCTCAGTTTCGCAAGGGATATGTAGTTTTTAAAGTGTCCCCCGAATATCAGGTTAAGTTGCCCGTTAAAGGAGCGGAACGATTTGGAGTTGCTCATATTGACGAATTTATGGACAAAGTCGGTGCAACATGGGTAGAAAGAAAATTCCCTCATACTCCGGACCCAAAACCCGGACGTACCGACCTCACGCGAATTTACAATCTCAAGTTTCCTGAAGCGATAGATGTTAAACTGGTTAGTTCTAATCTGAGCAAATTGAAAGGCATCGAGTACGCAGAGCCCTGGTATATCAACTATCTCTGTTACGAGCACAATGACCCGGATCGAGAAGACCAATGGCCGCTTGACCTTCTCGAAGCTGACCGTGCTCACGACATTACGACGGGAGACCCGGATGTTGTCATCGCCATTACCGACAACGGTACTCAAATGGATCACCCCGATCTGATCGAGAATATCTGGCACAATCCAGACGAAGAAGAAAATGGCGCAGACAGCGACCGTAACGGCTTCCGGGATGATGTGGTGGGATGGGATTTCGCCGGGAATGATAATGACCCCAATGACGCTGCCAATCACGGACATGGCACCCACACTGCGGGAATATCATCAGCCGTTACCGATAATGAAATTGGCATCTCTTCAATTGGTTTTAACTGCCAGTTGATGATAGTACGTTGTGGTCATGGAAATGCGATCCCATTTGGATATGAAGCAATCGTATATGCTACTGATAATGGTGCACAGGTTATTAATTGCTCATGGGGTGGTTCACAAGCAAATCAGGCTGGTCGAGAGGCTGTACAGCATGCTCATGAGGAAGATGTTATTATTATTGCCGCGGCAGGAAATAATAACCGAGCAACCCTGTTTTATCCAGCGGGTTTCCAAACCGTCGTCTCAATCACCGCCACAACCTCACGTGATGTAAAAGCGAGCTTTTCTAATTACGGAAATTGGGTTGATCTCGCGGCACCGGGAGATGGAATCAGGAGTACCTTCCTGAACAATGGTTACAGGAATATGGATGGCACATCTATGGCTTCACCTTTTGTGGCAGGTGTCGCCGGGTTGCTGAGGTCGGAATATCCAGAAATGAACGCTGTTCAAACAAGGTTGTTTCTCCGGGCAGGCGTCAATGATATAGACGATCCAAGAATGGGGACAGGTCGCTGCAATGCATACAGAGCACTTGTCGCAATCGAAAATCCCATAGTCGAAATTGTCGAATTTGAACTCAGTGAAGAAGAAAATGGAAACGATAAACCTGATCCTGGCGAACGGGTTGAGTTTGAAATAGAGCTCACCAACTATGGAAGAGACGCGACTGAATTAGTAGGTTTTATGAGCACTGATGATGAATCAATCAACATTGTCGAGGGACAGGTCGATTTTCCCGACCTCCAGGGCGGTCGTAGTGTGAAGAACTGGAACAGCCCCTTTGTAATTGAGGTTGCGGAAAATACCATCCCGCATACAACACATGTAACTGTGCGGGTTGTCGGCCAACCCAATGATTTCGAAATTGAAGAACGTTACGAGTTGTTAATTGGTCACCCCGCTGTATTACTCGTTGATGACGATAATGGTGGAAACTACGAAGAGATGTTCGGTCCCGCAATCAATAACATCAACCAGGGATATCAACGCTGGGATGTCCTGATGAATGATTACCCGAATGCTGAGACTCTATTAGATCACCCAATCGTTATCTGGTTGACAGGCGATGCTTATCCGCCACTTGATAGTGACGAACGCTGGACAATGCAAAATGCAATTGCTAGTGGTGCAAATATACTGCTCATGGGCAAATGGATTGGTGATAACATTAACGAGAATGGTGCTTTTCTAAGACAGAGTTTCGGAGTAAATCACGATACGGATTCCTTATCAGCTGTGTATGTCAGAGGATTGGGAGGAGAAACCCCTGTTCCAGAGAACGTAGAAATTCACCTGAGTAATCCGGATCTGGGTGAAGCTGACACTCTCAACGCAACCATTTCCCCTTCAGGAATGCGCACAAGATTTAACTCACATCCACTCCTGAATTATGTGGACAGTAATGATGAAGTCGCAGGAATCGCCGGTATTTACCAACACGTCCAAGAGACAAACTCTCATACCGTTTACCTCGGTTTCAACCTCGAGATGGCTTCCGATTTCAGGTCGCCACGGGCACTGTTGGTCGCCCACATACTCGACTGGATGACTGACTACGCTTCCTCACCGATTCCTGATCCGACTGACCCGGTCACGTTCAGCCTTGATCCCGCATATCCGAACCCGTTCAACAACGTGGTGTCCATTAACTTCAGGGTTCCATCGCGATCAGACTACAGGCTTAGTGTCTTCGATCTTTCAGGAAGGGAAATTGCACTGCTGAATTCGGGAACAATTAACCCCGGTTCTCATAAAACTATTTGGGATGCGTCTGGTGTAACATCGGGTGTTTATCTGGCAAGATTGGCTGCACCCGGGATCTCAACGATTGAACAGAAGTTGGTTTTGGTGAAGTAATGTTAGCCACTTGAAGTAGCGTAGGCGTCCCTGCCTGCGATTTATGTGACACACAGGCGTAGTCCCTGTTTGCGATTTATGTGACACACAGGCGTGTCCCTGCCTGCGATTTATGTGACACACAGGCGGTCCCTGTTTGTGATTTATGTAACCCGCAGGCAGGGACGCCTGCGCTACTGATACTGTATTAAATTCTCTTTCGAGTATCCATGTTAAAAGCCATCCGCGGACTATCGCAGGACACTCTAATCTACGGGATTGGCAATTTCACCACTCGACTGATTCCGTTCCTCCTTATCCCCTTCCTCACAAGAATCCTTACCCCTGCTGAATTTGCAGTCCAGGCTTTGTTTTACATGGCAATAGCGTTTCTAATGGAGCTCGTCCGTCTCGGGCTCGACATCGCGCTACTCCGTTATTATGTCCCCGAGAAGAACCTTGAGAAACAGAAGGCTATTTTCAGCTCAATTTTCTGGGCATCGTTTATTATCACCGGAGCAATCTCGACAGCCCTATGGTTCGGTGCTGAATTCTGGACGACTCTTATTGTTGAACATGATGGACCTTACCCTCACTGGATGTTTTATACTTTACGTCTCTGTGCGGGGATAATCTGGTTCGACAATATGTTGGCTTTCCCGATGACGGTTATGCGTTGTGAAAATCGACCGCGTCGCTTTATGC
Source organism: Calditrichota bacterium (assembly GCA_018644935.1). GTDB lineage: Bacteria > Electryoneota > AABM5-125-24 > Hatepunaeales > Hatepunaeaceae > JABGPL01. The sequence goes on from JABGPL010000014.1 coordinate 27,238, forward strand.
TTACCCGCCTAATTGGGGTGATGACTCACGCTAGTCTGACGTTCATTTTACTTTTTAAGTTTGGGCGTGGGATTCCGGGAATGTTTGAAGCAAATTTAATCGCCTCCGGTCTGACTCTTCTGCTCTGCCTGCCGACAATATTGTCGCGAATCAGATTTGCTTTCGATAAAGAAATTTTTATCTCCTGCCTGATGTTCGGATTGCCGAACGTACCAAACGTCCTGTTTGTTCAAGTTATAGATCTCTCGAGTCGGAAGTTTATTGAGGTGTTGCGATCTGCATCTGAGTCCGGTCTTTTTGCAGCCGGAGCCAAACTCGGCACCTTCATGGCAATTGTCGCTATGGGATTCAGGCTGGCATGGCAGCCGTTTTTCATGCGAATAAAGGACCAACCGGACGCGCGTGAGGTCTTCGGCAGGGTTTTGACCTACCTGATGGCGATTGTAATGTGGTTGTATCTCGGCTTGACTGCTTTTATGATGCCGCTCGCAAAATGGGAGATTCCATATTTTAAAAAGAGCCTGATCCAGGCTGATTTCTGGCCGGGGCTTGAGATCTTCCCAATAGTCTCATTAGCGCATGTCTTTAACGCGATGTTCGCCGTGTTCATTGTGGGTATATATCTCAAAAACAAGATGAAGGTGCTCCCGCTGATAACCGGGATAGCAGCTATTGTGAACTTCTTCGGCAACCTATGGCTTGTACCAACCTATGGAATGTGGGCATCGGCGTGGTTAACTGTTGTATCATATTTTATAATGGCAGTTCTGCTATACCTCTACGTCCAGCGAATCTACACAGTGCCATATGAGTGGGGACGCATCCTGCACATATCAATCGTCTCCGCAGCAGTTTTCTTCGCAGGATGGTTTGGAAGACAACACGGAACCGAAATCCCCGGCTATATCCTCAGCGTAATATTCCCGGTCTTTTTGTTGCTAACCGGACTTGCCAATAAAAGCGAACTGGCTAGGATCGGAATTGGGATCAAGCGTGACAATTAGGGCACATAACAACCCGACCTAACTAATCAAAATGCATGTTTGGATTAGGCAGATGATTGTACTGTAAGAGCCCACCACACGATCATCCTGTGTAAATTCTATCTTCACGGTCGCCTCGTCAAACTTATCCCTTACCTTTTTTAATCTTCTTAATTATCACAATAAGAGTACCAAGTGCAAAAAATCCGATCATTAGGGGAAAATCCCATTTTCCAAATAGTGGATAATCTAATAATTTGCAAGCCAGCATAACCAGACCCATGAACAGCATAAACATTTTAAATCCTCCCTTTCTTTGGTAAAATGGACAAGTGCTTGACGAGTAAACCGAAGCAAATGATGTTACACATGCAAACTAAACCTCAATGGATGAAAGTCCAGTTGTATTTGGGAATTTCTTTACTCGAGAGAAAATAATTGGGAGGAGCACGAGCAAACAAACTCGATTTCGAGCCACGAAATGACATCACCCACCTTCAACCAGAGGTTAAATCATCTCTACCCCGGAGGCCAAGACATCTTCCGCCCACCGAGCAAATGCAGATGAATATGATAAACCTCCTGCCCACCATCTTCCTTGCAGTTGAACACTAAGCGGTACCCACCCGCGTCCACTCCAACATCCCGCGCAATCTGACCTGCAACGAGCACCATCCGCCCGACCAGTTCAGCATCACCCGCTTCAAGATCGAGCACCGTCGGAATCGGACGCCGCGGAATAATCAGCACATGGGTTGGCGCCTGTGGGTTAATATCCCGAAACGCGACGATCTCATCATCCGAGTAAACAATATCCGCCGGAATCTCACCCGCAGCAATTTTTTCAAAAAGTGTTGACATATTTTCACCCCCTGTTTAACCTGCACGTCGTTCCCGCGCAGGCGGGAACGAAGAAATTACAATTACTTAGGTTGACTTCCCTCTCTACGGATACTTCAGAACCCGAACTAATAGGGCACGTGCGACGTGCCCCTACAGAAAATTGGGGGAAATCCTCGGCCCCGGGAACGCGGATGTCCCTATCCGCCTTGAAGCCCCAGGCTGAAATCTTCTGCATACCCGTTCTCTTACTTCACAAGTACAACCTTCCTTGACTCCACCCTGTCCCCAAACCTCCCCACAACAACATACTCACCAGTCGGAAATCCTTTCCCGTTCAACCGAAACTGATTATTTCCAGCATTGAAATATCTCGAATTACAAAACAAGAGCCTTCCCGTATGATCAAAAACTTCGAGTTGAATCTCTCCCGGTTTAGAGAGGAAAAAGGGAATGTTGGCTTCACAGTTGAAAGGATTAGGATATGCAGGACCCAAATTGAATAATCCCGGGAACGATGGTGTGATTAATTCGTGAACGGTTACCGGATCTGATTCTGTCAGGGCTACATAGAGGCTGTCCCTCATTGATCCTGCCAAATAATATCCTTGATTTGGAGCCTGAATCACTGCTCTACCACCTTCATAGAATCCTACAGAACGTTGAAGCATCCAGCGCCTATTAAAATCCTCATCGAATCTTAAAAGAAACAATCGAAAATCTATTTCATTGCCCCATTCATCAATTCTGTTGTGGAAACCTGTTAGTATTCCCCCGTGGTTGTCAAATTTAGAAACATCATAGATTTTCTTACGTGGGAAAAATTCACCTAAATCTCCTAATCTCGTCCTTTCGCCATTTTCATAGTCAAGGTATTGTACTATTTTTCCAGTAATTTTAAACAGACCTTCACGCTCAGAAGAGATAAAAGCAGTGCTGTTGCTATATTGATTATATGAAAGTACTCTTAAGCTATCTCCCTCCTCTCCGATTTCTATTATCCATGTCTCTGGACCCCAAGGGCTATCATCATTTTTTCCTGAGATGAAATATCCACCATTGGGACTGGAAGTTATGTGATCTGACTTGAATTCATTTTCGCCATTTCCATATCGTTGCTGCCACAGTATCTCACCGTCCTCACTTACCTTCGAGGAAGTTACCCATGTGCGAGACATTGAAATCGAATCCGGCACGGTTCCAACAACAATGTAACCATCATCCCTGGCTAGAATGTTTCCCATTTGTGTAAACCGTATATGTCCATAGTTAATACGCCATACCAGATCCAGGTTTTCGTCGATCTTAAACAATTGATTTCCACCACTGATGATGTACCCGTTTTCATTTGCAAAAGCTGCATTTATTTTTACAAATCTCCAGATATATGGAAACCAGTTCGATTCTATCTCATTTCCATCGGCATCAAATACAACCGAAACAAAGTAATACTCTTCATCGGTTCCGATGCCAATGCCAAATGCAATTACACCATCCTCATGCGGCAACAAATCGTAACAGGTGGCACTCTCAAAAAAGCCACCGCCATTCCAATACCGTTGCCAGACAAAATCAGGTGCATCCTGAGCATAGAGAGGTAGAGCTGTAAGTGAGATTAGCAGCAATATCAACTGAAATGGTGTTAGCCTTTTGCAAATGAAGGCACTCCAGTGGTTCTGAGGATTGACTATTTGTGGAGTGTTGATGCTGTGCTCCTTATGCTCTTTGTATCAATAGAAATAAGTATAACTTTGGATATTTACAAACTATCTGAGGGAAAGTCAATGTTGTTAAGGGAGAAAGTTATCAAGTGATCAAAGGAGCAAGAAAAGCCAAAACGACAACAAGGCACGATATGTAACCGTGCCTTGTGTCTTAAGTGCGAAAGGGGGGACTCGAACCCCCACCGGAGTTATCCGACTGGATCCTAAATCCAGCGCGTCTGCCAAATTCCGCCACTCTCGCTTGGTGTGAATTTTCAGAACCTCTAATTTACACTTTTTTTGCGGGAATGTTAAGGATGCCCCCCACTATTTACAAAATCTTTTGAAAGTAATTGGCATGTGCTCAGGGGACGAAGTTCTTATTGGCTATTTAGCGATATCGGGAACATGATAATTAACGATAGCTTACCGGAATCCCGCTTACGCGTGATGGTCGGACAGGAATGGCCGACCTACTGTTCCCGCCTGCGCGGGAATGACAAACTTTCAAAGATCTTCGGGACGATATGACGTATTGGAAATGTTCTCATCCTTGACGATATATTTGAACTGCCTTATGAACTCTTCCGAATCGATGCCTGTGGTTTCTGCGTATTTTTCTAACTGTGGCTGGTTCCTGAAATCTGCCGTAGTTAACCGCGTCATGTACTGCCGGGCGATTTGATATGCTTCAGAGGTTACATCGACCATCCTGATCCGGGGGCGTCCAGTTTCGGAATCTACCAGTTCATCAAAAAACATCGGGACGAACTTGCCGTCCTGGATTGAAACCATTGCCCGGTTTCCGCCTTCGAGGATGTATTTTGAAGCGCAATATCCGAGCTGGCGACTATATTCCTTGTCGTAGGCGATTGGGTCAGCGCAGCGTAATTCGTAACCAAGATCCTTTGAAATGATGGTGTTTGTCAGCTTGAATTCGGCGAGTCGAGCGATAACCTTCTTCTTAATTATGTCTCCAAAGTCGACCTCAGCAAAGCGGATGTTTCCGTGTTCGTCGCGTACAAGATCAGGGAAGTCTTTCAGGCTTTCTTCGGTCATGGCTTCAACTAATCCTTCTGCCAGAACTGCAACTCCATATTCAAACCCTGAGCTCAGTCGTTTGACGATAGCACCAACCAGAATATCTGTCAATTTATCGAGAGTCAGCTTGTTTTTCCCGGCGAATTCCTCAGGGATTATACTCACCTGGGCAGCTGCTGCGTTTCCAATGCCGAGAGCGAGATGCCCGGCTTTCCTGCCCATCGCTATTACAAAATACCAGCGTGTCGCTGTCTGAGCGTCCATCAACAGGTTTTCAATAACCGTTGCACCCACATGACGTGCCGTCTGGAAACCGAAAGTATTAACGCCAGGCGGTAAATCCAAATCGTTATCTATCGTTTTTGGGACGTGCACAACCTGAATTCTGCCGTTGGCTTTTTCCTCGAGACTGAGTGCGGAATAGGCTGTGTCATCACCGCCAATAGTGATTAGCTTATCAATGTTCAGACGCTGGAGAGAGTCAATGGTATTCTCAAGAAACTTCGGGTCTTTCGTCGGGTTGTCACGCGCAACATGTATTAATGATCCGCCGCGATAATGAATCCGGTTGGCATCTTCAGCGCTGAGGGTGCTGACATGCGTGATGTCTCCCTGCATGATCCATTTGAAGCCCTGATGAAGGGTTATGACCTTAACACCCTGTTCATTTGCGTAAAGTAATGCTGCAGCGATCACAGCATTTATTCCGGGACAAGGGCCGCCGGCTGTGAGAATCCCAATATTTTTTTTAGACGCTGACATTGTCTAATGCTCTCTGTTAAAAGGTAAAGTTGTGTTTGATAACGGTACGTTTGGCTCGGGCTACTCGTTGCCCAAGTTTCTTTATGAAACAATCTTTCTGTTTAAGATACTGAATCAATCTGCCGAAACGCTATGAATAAGGAAACCCGGGTAATAAATAACCCGGGCCACACACATCTCAGTCCTCACGGCGACGTTTGAATGTGTTGTCAAGTGCATGTGTGGCTTGGGCTACTTGTTGCCCAAGTTTCTTTACAAATCTCAGTTCATTGAGAACAGCAGGTTGGATATTCCTATCCAACCATCCATCAACTGAAGGAATCTTCGTTGAGTTTGAGGTTGTCCTGCTTTGCAGGATGGGCAAGCAGGAATGCTTTCTCTACCTGGTGCAGTAAAAGTCTGTTCACTTCACAAATAAACCCGGGCAATAAATAGCCTGTGCCACACTACCATTCCACTATCTTTTAATCGGATCAAAGTTGATAAAATCGCAATGATGCACTATCCAGGCTTCGGTCAATCGGGGGCTCTTGTCGCCTTCGTGCGAGTGAACGGCGATCATGTGCTGAACTTTTTCCGATAAACCCATTTCAGCAGCCAACGTTGCTCCTGAAATCGGGTGGCGCAAAAGGCGACCTGACTCGGTCACAAACCAGTCGTTGTCTTTGAACCCGTACTCCATTGCTTTGCCAACGTCGTGCAATATCCCACCTGCAATGAGAAGGTCAAAGTCGATGTCGAAAGCTTCAATACCTGTCTTGTTCATCACTTCTGCAACAGCGATGCTGCAATTCGTCACGTTTCGGGTGTGTGAAGCCAAAGATATTGATTTCAAATCCGATAACATCGTAAATGGAATAGTCTCAAGGTCGCCAATTTTCCAACCACCGCGCTTGAGGGATTCGAGCCAGCACTTCTCAACTTTATTGCGCAGATCGTCATCAGCGATCTGACCTAACTGTGGGAATACTTCTATTAATGTTTCAGCCATTATTCTTCCTTAAGTTTTTCAAACAAGTTTTTAAGGTTAGCGTTCGGGTCCATCGCGACATCGATGTCTCCCTTTGAGGATGTAAACAGAGTGGTCACTCCCGGTCCATGGCCGGCTAAAACGCTTCTCGAGTGGACGACGACCCCAATTGAAACTGAATGCTTCCTGTAAATCCTGCCGAAGCTGTGATCGGCATCGAGGATTGCAACAATATCGCCGAAACGGAGCTCGTTCATCTTGTACTGCTCTACGGTCTCAGGGTCGAACATCTGAATATCGTAATCTCCCTCAACTGTATCAGCATGACCTAATCCGGAACCCATTACCGCTGACGGGATTGTATGTGTGACAGGAATGCGAACCTTTCCGGTTTTGCTATCACCTCTCAGATCCATCACTTCAAACAGATCCGGATCGAGATTCATAATCTTAATCTCAGGAAACTCGGTCATCGCCAAACCCTGACCACAGGACTTGATCAGCATCTTATCACCATTGACCATGTTTTCAAGCTTTTCGACAGGAAAATCGACCATGAGGTGATACACACCGCCATGTTTTCCTGTGATTCTGCCAATGTCGTCCTTTGCGTCTCCTGTTACGATCCGTGCTTTGTTTCCCACACAGGCTAATATCTGTAGTGCGCCGTTATTCACCGAGTTGCGGTCTGCATCTGCGTGACGTATCGTAACACCGGGCTCAACGTGGTCTGCCCACCAGTCAATAGCACTGTCTCCAATCTGCGCGTTGTATGTGATTCCACCTGTTCCGGGCATAACCATTGGTTCCCCATCAGCTGAAATTCGATAAGGGCTGACCACTCGCATCGGCGGATCAGCAATTGCACCGACAACGGACTGAATGATCAACTTGTCGCGGTTAGTTTTAATGTTGTTCATCTTTCAAATCTCGATTTATACTTCTGTATTCTAATCTGGGGCGATATCTAGAAAATCGCAACCCAGATGTTATTCGTCTCTGTTTAGTTCAACCATTAATACTGGTGTTGTTGCCATATTTCGGGATGTGTCCCAGGCTCGAGCTAATAATGGGTATGGGCCATCCGGAAAAGTATTTACCGCCCACCTATGCTCGTAAATTCCAGCAGCTGAGTCAACCAGTAATCCGACCTCCTCAAACCCGGCGATGTAAAAAACCATCCGCCATATTTCCTTGTCATCAGAAGCTCGGGCTGAAAGGGTAACTGTATCAGAGGTTACCAATCCCTGGTCGGGTGATATCCATTCGATCAGGGGTGCTATTGAGTCAATCAAAAAAGAATCATCACCGTCTGGACCTACAGGACCATTGCACCCGACTCCGAACAGATTTATCAGGAGAACCGTAGCAAAAGTGACGGCAATCCAGCTTATATATGTTTGTTTAGCCATCACCGGATGTGTCCCCTACTGTTGATGCATAATTAAGAATGCAGTCCATAAACAAATTGTCTTCCCTTGCATATCGGCTCATCAGGAAATGGTATCCATCGTCATCCCGGCTACCACTGCGTTTCCAGAATGGCTTACCGTTATCTGCCTGTATTTTTAAAGTATCATTACGGCTGTTATTCGCTAAAGAAACCACTAAAAAAAAGTCTTCTTCAATTTTTACGCCCGGCACGCCAAATTCAATCCTATGCTCCTGCAAGGTTGTATCGACCTGTTCACTTGTCAGGTTAACTGTATCTATCAAAACAGTAGTGGGAAACTCATTGCCATTCCAGATCTCGACTGCGATATTGGTCGTGTCACTGATTACAGCAGCTAACCATATTGAAGCTCGCTTTAAATAACAGGCTTTGGCAATGGGGAATTTTGTCCAGTATGAAGTTGCACGAGCAGAATCCGGGAGCGTCCATACAGTTCCTGCAACATTATTATGAAAGCTGACAAGGGGTAGGCCGTCCAGTTCCTCGGAAAATCCTATATTTATCGGAATAACCGGCGTGTCTGTTATATTACCACCAGAATCAAAAGCTCGTGCTGAGACGAAATGCCAGCCGGCTTCGTAGCCTGTTAGATCTAATTTATGTGTATAAGGTGGCTCTTCGAGTGCATATACGGTGGTGCCATCAATATTAAACGACACGAGTTTAATTGCAACGTTGTCTACAGCTGACGCAACAATCTCGATCTCATCCCAAACGTCTGAGAGGGGCCAGGGCTCAAGCAGTACAATCGTTGGAGGAATAACATCTACACCTGTGGCATCCTTGCCTGAAGGACCGACAGGACCCTGACAACCAACTGCAATAATTCCGGATATCATCAGGACAAGAACGAGACCCACAGAAATCTCTGTAGATGACCTATCCTGGCATAATTTGAGGTTGCTGATCACAGATATCTACTCGTACTGAATATTAATTTGTATCTTTGGATTAAAGGATAACACCGGGCCAATAGTGAACTCTCGCCAGACGTCGTTTTCCCGTACAACACCATGCCAGTTTCGATAATATCCCCCATCAGAAATAATTGAGAGGGTATCACCCTCTTCAGTTTGGTTCTCAGACAGCATTGCCAGTATAAAAAACTCATCCGGTACAGAAATTCCACCACTTACTTTAATACTCCTGTTGACAGGTTCTCCCGGCTCGGGATTACGCGAGAGTTTATGTCCATCCTGATCAACAGTATACAACAAACTATCCGGACGCAAGTTCTTCGATGTCCTGACTTCAAAGGTCCAAACTGCCCCCCACCACCCTTCCTCGGTGGTAAGTTTGGCGCGAATCTCTACAATTTTGCCTGGTCGATTTATTGTAAACCTTGTCCCGTAACCAGTAAACTGCTCGAATTCATCTGGCAGTCTCCATCTAATCTCATCAGAGCTGTTCAGATCAAAAAATCTTATTGTCTCTGAACCAGGTGCCTCATCCGGTGAGAATTTATTTACCTTTACCCAGGCTGAAGAACCGGTATGTCCTCCATTATCCCAGGCGAGCGCCTGGATGAAATGTGTTCCTGGGATGAGGTCAATTTCATTCCATCTTACTGTCCAGGGATATTCCGTCCTGAGGAGAGTTTCAGAACCAAAGTCCATCTGTCCGTCAATAATAAATCTGACGCTGTCGATATGACCATCATCAACGATGTATGCCTCGAGACTGGTTGATCCATAGATATCCTGATTCGCAGCTGGCATGGTCAACTCAACTATGGGAGCAATCAGGTCATCACCAAGTCTGTTCACGCCCGGTAATCCCGCCTCCCCCTCACAACCGATTATGATCAGTGACACTAAGATAATTCCGGATATGTATACGGTGGTGGATCGCATCAGTTATTTAATTTACTCCTGAAGATGGTTGTTTTCATGTCGTTAATTGCCCTGTCTAAGCCATTAACCAGAGCTCGGCTGACAATTGATTTACCGACATAAAGTTCTTCACCAAATGGCAATGCCGCGACCGGGCCAATATTTCTATAGTGCAGACCGTGAGCAAAGCTGATTACCAATCCGAATTTGTCTGCTGCCATTGCTGCATTTTCCAGCCCCTTTAAGGCAGCCTCTGCTTCCTCGTCAGTTCTGGCGTTTGAATAATTAGCACAATCGAACACTACCCCAGCTACCTGAGAACGGGCACAGGACCGGACATTGGAGATGTCTGGGTCAATAAAAACAGAAACAGGTATGCCAGCAGATTTGTAACCGGATATCGTATCTTTGAGTTGATCTCCCTCATATTGGAATTGCACGGGAGTCACGGGTTGCACACCATCCCAGTCGGTGGGGAGCAAAATCACACCGTTTGGATGATTTCGCACAACAGGCTCAATGTGGTCATGTACGCCAGGAACCACTAAAACCATGTCATTCTTAACGAGCTCGCGAATTATTTTCACATCCCGTTCAGTGACAATTCTTCCCGTCGGATTCCACCCTATCAAAATAATGTCCACTCCCGCAATTTCTGCAATTGAAGCAAACAGCACTGGATCGGGCTCTCCCTCGTCGTAACTACCACGTAAGCGTGCAATTGGGTTCAGGTAAAAACCAAGCCGCATTTAATTTCCTCAATGTTAAAGCTCAATGCACAAATAACTCTACACGTAACGAGAAATCTGCGAATAAATGTTTCAGTCTTGTTACTTCCTATTGCGAGAGATCAGTAATCAGGTCTCTTACAAATACAAATTTGATTCCTTCGTTCTCGTATATCGGCAATTTTCTCTGTAAAACCTCAAGAGTTTCCTGTTTTACATGCCCAATTCCAACTGCCCAACCGCGTTTTCGAGCAATTCGGATCAATCTGGCAAATTGATCCTCTATTATCACAGTGTCAATTGCATAATCGAGAAATATATCTCGACTGGTTGCGCTTACACCTGCCTTGCGCATTATCCCTATACTAAAAAATTCTTTATCTGTTCGGCTATCTACAAAAACGAGATCCCTGCTTTTTAATGCCACCGCCAAATTTTTCAAGAATAAAGTGTCCGCCATAGCTCTCGAGCCCATATGGTTGTTCAAACCAACCGCCTGGGGTAGATCCTTCAGGACACGGCTGAAGACTGTCTCAAGTCTTGAGTGGTCATCGCTGGCATAAACCATGTCTCGCTCATCCATAGAGGCTGGTTCTTTAGGCTCCATGGGCAAATGGATAAAAACATCTTTTCCTGCTTTCGAAACCTCTTGACCAATACTAACGGATCGATCATTTCCTGGGATAATTGAAATTGTAATATCATACGGGAGATCAATGAATCCTCGAATCGTCTCACGATTTGTGGATGGACCAAAATCATCAATAATTAATGCCACAAGCACATCGTTTGAATCGGATGAATTCTTATCCCTGCGTGAGGGTTTCTCCGCAACCGAAACAGTAATATCATTTAAAACCGAATCTTCAAGGCTTACAATAGAAACATCTCTGGCAATCATTGCCAGGAACTGCGTTTCCTTTTCAAGCTCTGCTAATGACGTTGACTTTTGAGAAGATACATAAACATACCAGATTGCTAAAACCGCAATTACTACGGAAATAGTGATTAGCACAATGTTCTTTATGTTCTTTTTCTCATGTCCACTATTTTTATTATCGATCAAGCTGAATCTTCACAAAACCGTTATTATGGAACTTCCAGTTCATCCCGCCACTCGACTACACGAAACTGATCATTTTCTTCCATTCTAACCGAGAAATGTGCATATCCCATCAGCGGTACTTCCTGACCAAGAGTCAGGTTAAATCTTACAATAAATTGTACTGTCGTATCCGGTTGACTGAAATCTTCAATCCAGACAGGGATATGATTCCACTCAAGGTCAATCGGATCAAAACTGCGAAACATTCCACCGGTGGCTTTAAGGTCTGTTTCCCGAAACCATCGGTCAAGACGACCATTTTGAACATCATAATAGTGAAACACAAAGGATTCGGCAATACAATCAGAATAATGCAACGAATCCCCGTAATCATAAGCCAACTCGAAGTTACTGAGCAGCCCTCCAATTGTTCGCTGATCTGTCCAGATTCGTGTGCCCACATCACCCTCAACCGGCGCGAAGGGATTGAAACAAGAATTCAAGCCCAATAAACAACATAGCATCACTAATGAATAGAAAAGAGTATTGATCCCTTTCATTAAAAGAATGCTTTTAAGTCGCTCCAGCATGGTTCCCCGGTTGTTCGAAAATCCATCCATCTTGTAACCAACCACTCACCGTCAACCCCCCGTCTCAATTTGAAATCTATTCTGCCTTCCATGCGACGGGGTGCAAATTCGAGAACATCACTGATCCCAAGATGAAGATTATAAATCGCTGAAATGTCGGCGGAATCACCCAAAACTATCTCGAAATCAACGTCAAATGAAAATGATGATATCGAATCCGAAGGTAAAACCCCCGGATTAAAAAGAGCTTCTGCCCATTTCCTTTCCCGCTCGACATCCCATCCATCAAAATGCCCCTGATGATTATTTACCGTTTTTGGGTCAGGGATGAATCTGAATCCACCTTGTTCCGTGACCTCGCTGGAAAAGGTACGTAGATAATCAACGCTCGAACGTCGGCCAATTGCATTAGAGAGATTCTCTAAAACAGTTCGAGGGTTACGGGGAAATTGCCAACCACTGCTCGACAATCCTGTTGGTGATTCTGGCTCGCGGGTCGAAAACAATTCGCACCCGCAAGTCAGCATCACACTCAATAAAATGGTTGTCAGCAAAATGTGCATGGTTAAAAGATAACAAAATCTTCTGATTTATTCAATGACGTATTTTACTACCGCATTCGCAACGTCAAGAGAAGTGTTCGACCCACCCATATCATATGTTCGGACCTTGCCTTCAGCAATGACTCTGGCTATAGCAGCTTCAAGACGATCAGCTTTATCTTTCTCGCCTAACCAATCCAACATCATCTTTGCTGTAAGGAGCATTGCCATTGGATTGACCTTGTATTGACCGGCATACTTCGGAGCAGAACCGTGTGTAGGTTCAAACACCGCATAATTGTCACCTATGTTGCCTGATGCTGCAAATCCGAGACCTCCGACGAGTTGAGCAGCCAGATCGGAAATTATATCACCGAACATATTTTCTGCAACCAGAATGTCATAGTCAAGCGGGTTTTTAACCAGCCACATACACTGTGCATCGATGTTGGTTTCCCAAAGAGGGATGTTTGGATAGTCTTTTGCGACCTTTCGTGCTGTACGAACCATCAATCCACCTGTTTCGCGAAGCACATTCGGCTTATCAACAACAGTAACAGATCGTCTGTTGAATTTCTTCGCATATTCAAACGCATTGCGAACTATACGTTCACAACCTTCCCTGGTCATCAGTCGGGTTGAAATCGCTATATCTTCATTGGCGAATCTTGCGAATCGCTCCATTTTAGGATGATCAGAGTATGCATCTCTTAGTTTTTGAGGCAATGGGTAGAATTCAATCCCTGAATACAGGCCCTCGGAATTTTCGCGGAATACTATCAAATCTATGCCGTCTTTGTAATTGAGTGGATTTCCCGGATATCCTGTACAAGGACGGATGTTTGTATGCAAATTGAGTTCCTGGCGGAGCCTGACGATTGGGCTGAAATAGACATATCCCTTTCCCCTCAATTCGGGATCGAGTTCCTCATCTGCCTCTTCTTTTGGCTTGGAAGTAATTGCACCAAATAATGCACAATCGGTTTCACCGAGAAGCTTCAACGTCCTCTGTGGCAGTGGATCTCCTTCATGTCGCCAGATTTCCCAACCAATATCTCCATGTGGATATTCAGCGTCAAGACCTAACGCGTCTAATACCAACCGCGCAGCATCCATGACGTCATTTCCTACGCCATCTCCCGGTAACCAGGCTATACGGTACTTTGCCATTGTTGTCCTCTTCGTGTTTCTTACTTAAGTTGTTAACTATATTGCAGAACTCACACACATCGTTCTGCACAAAAAAAATTATTTAACATCCCAAAAACTCAAAACCTTCATATCCTCATCAATATCCAAGCCATGATCACCCTTTCCGGTTTCCAGATTTAGATGACCACCATGATCAGGAATAAATGATATTAATCTTCGATACTTATCCCAATGCGTGTCGCATGCTTTTGCAAGTGACACAAAATTCAAGATATGCTTTTTCAGAGCAGACATGCAATCTTTACTGAAAGGTGTCGTCTTGTGCAGCATGTCATCATACTCTTGATTGTAAACGACAATTAGATCATGCTCATCCGCCTGGATGAGCTTCTGAGCTCGCCTGATGACCAGAGGATCGTATAGCTCAGAGTAATAATCAATTTCTCTATCTTGAAAGATCAATGCAACACTTGAATCTCTAACTGCGACTATTGCAACTTTTTTTCCGGCTTCCACAACTGAATCAAAAAGTGTGTCAATTTCAAGAACAGGCTTATCATATTGAGTTATACCATGTTCCTGCGGTGATGTTCCTGAATACATCGAAGCAAAACAGACTGGAGTCTTCGGCGGAAAAATTGAATTTAGCTCAAGCTTTAAGGAAGTACAGTTTTCCACCGGTTCAAAATTGACAGGATCATGATCATAAAGAAATTTTCCTGTTGCATCCGGATTGTATATTAAGCAACGCTCGAGAGGTTCCGAATACTTTTGCAATTCGAGAACCTGACTCAGAGTCTCCTTCGTACTATCTTCAGGAGGTTCAATTCCCATTAATTTGGAAATCGTTGGTGTTACAAACCTTAAATCAGGCATAATAGCTGACTATACATTAGATTTAAACTTTTCATGTTAGTTTTTCTGACTGGGAACGAGAGTCAAATTAACAATTTCTGGTTTCGCCCCAATTCTTACAGGCGGACCAAATGTTCCGACACCATTTGTCAGGTAGAAATACATTTCACCAAATTTGCTAAGTCCCTGTTTCACACCGTACCGGATTCTCATCAGATAATTCGCAGGCCAGATCTGACCGCCATGCGTGTGACCACTTAGCATCAAATCCACGCCAGCATCAGCAGCTTCTTCAATTCTATCTGGTGTATGATGTAAAAGAATGGTTGGCAATGAAGGATCATTCCCACTCATCAATCTAACTATAGGTGTTTTTGGCAGTCTGAGCTGAGTTGTCCCGGTTAAATCATCCAATCCAATGAGATTGAACGCACCTTCGACAACAATTGACGAGTCTCTCAGTACTGTGATTCCTGCTTTTCTAAGTAACTCAGATGCAAGACCAACGCCCTGATAAAATTCATGATTACCCGTTGCAAAATAAACCCCGTCACTGAAATCCAGCTGACTAAGAGGTTCGACTATCCAATCCATTAATTCTGGTTTTGCAGAAATTACATCACCGATAATAAAACAAGCATCTGCACCCGTCCAGTTTGCAGTTCGAATAACCATATCAAGCATCCGTTCCCGGTTTATTCTGCTGAGATGAACATCTGAAAAGGCAACGATACTATACTCTTCGCGTCCCTCAGGAAAACTTTCAACCTCAATGGTATGCTCTGTTACAACAGGGTATGATCCCCGGATGTAGCCGGTTAAAACAAAAAATAAGATTACTACAAATGCCAGAGATAATGCAAGCCTGCCAGATTGAATATTATCAGATGATACCCATGCGGGCAACCACCCTGTCAGCCGATCACCCATTCTAATCAAATCAAAGATTATTGTGAATGCCAGTCCATATGCCAGTACTACAACCCATATTGACCCGATCCACACGCAGATTGTACCCACCCCGGAGCTAGTTCCGAGGGCTCGGCTTAACGGATAAGCCAGAGCGAGTAAAATGAGTGATCCCCTTAGGATACGACTGCTTTTACCTTTCAGGCAAGCAGCACTAACTACACGACGATACAGATAGTAATTTGCAGCACCATAAAGTGCGACTGCTACAACGACAAACAGCAGGAACGATGTCAAATTAGCCTCAAGATCTTTGATGTTTTAAATATCATAATCAGACTACTCTCCAGACACATGCCATATCGCTCTGATTTCAGGTGAAGAACCCATATCTAACAAAGCCTGAATATAAGTTTTCGATTCCTCAATACTATTTGATTTTCCACCAAATGGAAAACCTTTAAAGGCTGTTTCAATGTCCCACGCCTGCTTGTAACTTACCAAATGAGGTGAAGACAGACCAGTTAGTTCTTTTGCTTTATCAAATGCGGCATCGAAATACCCAATGCCGTCTATTAGCCCATACTCCAACGATTCTTCAGCCGTGTAAATCTTGCCATTGGCGAGCTCACGTACTTTTGATTCCTCTATTCCCCTGCCTTCAACAATGATGGATACAAAACGACTATGAAATTCTTTCAGGAGATGCAGGAAGTACTCTTCCTCGTCATTTGTCATTTCACGAAACATACTGCCGATGTCTTTCATGTTTGTGCTTTTGATGGGATTGATTTTGACACCAATTTTATCCAACAACTCTTTTACCACCATATGTTGCATGATAACGCCTATCGAGCCAATGAGACTGGTCGGTGATGCCACAATCCAATCCGCGGGAGCCGAGACATACAGTCCTCCACTTGCAGCCAAACCACTAACCCAGACTACAACTGGTTTCCCGGATTCTTTGACTTCCACCACTGCTCTATGAATAATATCACTGGCAGTAAGTCCTCCGCCAGGAGAACTTACCTGAAGGAGAACTGCTGATATATTATCGTCGTGAGCGGCCTTTTTTAATCGACGAGAGACCTCAAACATTATTCCGTCACCATAAACTTCAGATCCATTCCCGGCAATTGCGCCATTCAGGTTAATCAGAACCACTCTGCCCGGATTATCCCCATGACCATCAATTAGCCTCTTCTCTGTAAGTTCCGCATTCGATCCCCCTAGATCAAGTCCCATATCCAGACTGGATAACGATGATTTGAGCCCAAAACCAATTATTACAAAGAAAACTGTCAATGCACCAAGTATTATTAAAAATGTCTTTACTCCAGATGTCTTTTTCCTCGACCGAGAATCTGCTGACGGAGCGTAACTGGATTGTCCATGGGGATTCAGATTTGTCGGCTGTTGAGGAACAGGCTCCCCATGATCCGGCTGTTTGTCATTCTCTTGAGAATAATTCATTAGTACTCCATTTTACTTAGCGTGCTTTGGGTTGGTCTTGAGATCCGTTTGATCCTGTTTGCGAACACTAATCAACCTCTGAAAAACCAGGCGGTGAAGACAACGAGCAACGTCGTTTCAGCCACAATTTATGTATTTTGATCAAACCTGTAATCCCTGCGTGTTCAAAAAGCTTTAACTCTACAATCAGCCCGGGAGGTCCCCTTTTGGAAGCTTTTTGTAATGAACGACCCAATTATCTGTTTGACGCGTTTTTAAACCTAACCGTTTTGATAGCTTCCGAATCTGCTTGTTGTAATAATAATCTTTTAAGGGACGATATTCGTAGAGAAATATCCATGTCGGATTGGAACAATACGCGTCTTTCCAAAACCTCGAGTCCTGAGTACCATCTAAAGACACTTCTTCTCGCGGTAAACCCAAAACCTTCATCTCGCTTATTTTTGTGAAGTACTTCACGTGCCCGAAGTGTTTTTGAGGTGAAATATCTCCTTTTCCTGTAATACTCTCTGTGAGTGCAATTAATGTATCCCCCTCCATATGGTATACATTTTTGGAACCGCCCAACATGCCGATCAGGTTACCCGCACTATACCCGAATGGAAACATTAAAAGCAAGAACATTGAACACGTCACAAGAAGCTTAGGGAGAAGAGTAGGGTTTTCCTTATAAACCCATTTAGTGGGGAGAATTGACGCATCGTCCATAAAAACCCATCCGGATGCGGACAAGATTAGTACTACAAATAATGGCGAGACAACACTATAATAACGGTAATGCTCGGACGAGTGAAACCCGATACTGCTAAACGAAAATATGTCAAGCATTAAAAAAACAATGATTGAAGATATTGCCAGAGTTGACCAGATAAGGATAAATCCCTGATTACGGATCTGACGAATCCAATAATAAACAAGTAGAGCTGTAAAAAACAAAACAAAAGGCATTACGTACAGATCTGATGCCCCGTTTTGAGAACCAAGAAATGTAAAAAACTGATTCAACTCAAATGGTATCATAAATACCGATTTTAAGGGAGCCAGATAAGATGAAAATCCAAAATCGGGTGAGAAGGTCATCCCGGACGCGAAGGCGAAAGCTAATGAATGAGTTTTGTTGAAAATATGAATTGAAAAATAAGTCACAATTGGAAGAACTGAAAAAACCAACGCCTGTTTCCAAAAGAGTTTATTTCTCAGTGCACCATCTAATATATAAAACAGTATCCCGGCGAGGATAAAGAACACCACTGAGTATTTATACAGGATAATTACTGCCACCAAAGACGATGCACCCATCAAATATCTGTAGTCGACAACTTCTTTTTTAAATGTCGAGTTTTGCCAGCATAGAAGGATTCCCGGAGTAATCGCCCAGCAAAATAGATCAGTGGGATTAAAAATCATCATGCCAGGTAAGATGATCACAAAAATCATTAACAGAATGTAATTTCTGAGTATCTTCTCTCCGACATAGCTCCATGCAACTACACCAAGCAGGACAAAAAAGATTTTGAAGAAGAGAGCCGCTCCCAGTAAACTAAAGCCAATTTTCTTTAAAAAATAAATTGTAAATGAAAAACCGGGAGGCCATTCGTACATGTGACGATAGGAGGTGGGAGCCGATAAATCCTTATCAGGAAATTCAAATGAATACATTGCCCCTTCTAGCATATTCCGCACAGCCAATAATTGATAGGCTTCATCCTCAGAAAAGGTAATTTCTCTCTCCTGAACTAAATGCACGATGTGCGGACTCAAGACAATCAAACCTACAATAACCAGTAGGGCTAATCTGGTATAATAACCCATTAAGGATTACCCTTTTAGAATTTCCTGATTAGGATTTATCTTTTTCATTTTTATCTCTACGCGAAAACATCAGAAATGATTAATTCACGTCTCCAACCTGAACATTCAATCCTTCTTTTCAAATCCATACAAAATAACACTTAATCGCTACGCCAACATTTGAGGATGTTTGTAATCACCAGCCAAAAAGGAAGAATCCCCAATTGCTGTCGCAGCTTTAAGTTAAAACAGTAGATCTACAGAAATACAGGAACGGTTAATTCCGACCTGAGAATCTATATAGGTCAGAATTGAATCAATAAACCTTTTCAACATTGACACCAGGGTAGTAATGGGTCAGGATTTGCTTAAATTCCCTATCCTTTGCAGCCATTACTCCTGCTCCAACCTGACACATACCCACTCCATGACCAAATCCTGCACCCTTTAAGATGAAGTTGATCGGTCTGCCATCATCACCATGCTCAACCTGAATATCGAAGCAGGCAGAATATAGGTAACTCGTTGAGAGAATACGCCGGATATTTAGCTCACGTTGTATACGCAGATTGCGGCGGGTTCCCTGGATCTCAAGCTCCATCAACCTTCCGGACACGCCTCTTTCCAGTGGGATAATATCAATTAGCTCACCAATATCTTCACCCGATTTTCGGCGGATAATCTCTTCCAATTCCCGGCGGGGGTATGAAAATTCCCAGCGGAAATACCGGGTAGATCTGTCGAGAATGGTTGGGAGTTCATCAAACGATTTCGCGTTGCACCATGCATCCGGCTCGGAATTAACCCAATTATGTGCTCCAAATTCAGTCGTAAGGTCCAGGTCAGGATCTTTTTCTGACTTATCGCTGGAGTCCCATATTCCTTGCAAATGATCAGCTTCAGGTGGGTTCCAAACATTGACTTTGTTCTCTGTATGACCACCACAGCAAGAAGAGTAAACAGCCTCCGCAACGTGTTTTTTAACAATCAACACCTGCCCACGAGTTGCCTCTACAGCATCTGAAGTGTGCTCATGAAGATTGGTGCATCCCGAATAAACCTGACAATGAACAGTAGCGCACAGATCGAACGGATCATTTAAATGCTTCACCCCGATCTTCGCAAGAACCTCGCTGCGAGCCGCTATTGCCTGAGCCTTTAGCGCTTCGAGGGGATATGACGCCGGCATCTCGGCAGGCACAACTCCCTTCAGATATTGTTCGAGGGGAATTTCCGTCAGTGCCATAAGTAGAGCTCTGGGGTCTAGCCTGAACTCGATGATTCCGGTATATTCACGGTCTATTTCACGTTCCCAATGGAATCCGGTTCCTTCGCGAACTGAAAAAAGTGTTACTCTACAGTTCTCATCTTTCGGAACCAATCGAATGCCATCTTCTATCAAATGGCTACTCGTATAATCCTCGTTGAAAAGCTCAATGCTACCGGTGGAAGGTCGAATTACCTGTCGAATTATTCTCGGAGCGAAATCTTCACGAAATATTTCAAGATAATCTCGAGCATCCCTTTCTGTCGACCACCTTCCGACCAAAACACGATATTTGAGGTTGTTTGCAACGACTTTACCGTCAATCGCAATTTCTTCCCCTACTTCAGCAACACGTGCAGGATGATCTTTTGCCGATAATGACCTGCGCAATTGATCAGCGGCATCACGCCTCGCAAAGGCGGTCGTGAGAATACTATACACTGCCCGTGCTTCGACTGTTCTATCCGGGACAGCCCGCCATTTCTGATCGGAGACAATGCCTTCAGCAATTACATCTCCTGCAAGATTCAGTAGGTCATAACGTCCTTCAAAAGAAAATTGAATTCTGTCATACTCTTCCATTAATCCGATGCGGATACTTGGGTCAGGTCCGGTCAGTTCCCGCCTGCGAATACGATCTGCTTTACGAGTATATCCGTGTTTCCCCGGTTCTTTTGTAGATGTCCTGGTTTTAACCATTTCCTCCTCGATAATCTTAAACGCACAACCTGAGAAATGCAGGCATGCTAAAAGACAAATTAGTAATAACTTTCTTGTCTGAAAAGGAAGCAAAGTTCCTCTCCTCATTAAGTGTTATTAAGTTCAACATTGCTTTATCAACCGTTGTTCAAGACAATAGTCATGAATCAACTTTACTGCCCGGTTGCCTTCGCCTCGGGCAAACAATAAGTGTATAACTCCTATCTGACCTAATACGGCTATCGGTTCAATATCGGATTGCCCGGTGCACTTTAATATTGTGCCCGGAGTTCTACGATTCCAACCCAATATGGAAACCATATCAATTGGCCTGCAATCAAGTGGTTCTGGATCTTTTTTCACAACAGAGATTTCACAGTCTTTGGTTTTGAAGGTTAGAAACCAATTGTAAGTATGCAAAATTTCCGAATCATACAATTTAAGTAAAAATAAGTTCTTTTCCAACACAACTCCAGTAACTGCTCCCTCTGAAATTGACTGATCTGAAACAAATGTTGCAGTTTCATCTTCAATTCCAGTTACTTTTAGCGGGATACTGTGTTGTCGAGCAAGTGCAGCTGCTCCTGCCTGCACAACCTCTGCACCCGCATCGGAGAACGCTTGTAGTGTCTCATAGTCTACAAATGGAAGTTTCTTTGCATCTGGTACATTTTCCGGATCTGCACTGTAAATGCCCCCATGTTCTTTCACAAGTTCGCAGTGGTCAGCCTTCAAGGCTATAGCCATTGCTATGGCAGTTGTATCCGAACCACCGCGACCCAGAGTTGTTATCTCCCGGTCTACAGAAACGCCCTGGAAGCCTGCAATTATAGGTATTTGTCCCTTTTCAATGGCTTCCCGGATCCGATAGCCTTTTACTTCAAGAATTCTCGCATCTGTGTGATGAGTATCTGTGATGATTCCAACCTGAGATCCAGTGAATGAAATGGCATGATAACGACCATCGGCGTTAATCGCCATTGCCAGAAGTGCCATTGCAGTCCGTTCTCCTACAGAAAGCAGCATATCCATTTCACGCTGGTCTGGATTGGGTGTGATTTCCTTTGCCATCCGATGAAATTCATCCGTCGCTTTCCCCGGAGCAGACACAATAACCACCGGTTCTTCACCCCTGATCCTTGAGTTGATGACATATTGGGCTGCTTTACGAATTTTTTCGGGTGTTTCAAGTAGCGATCCGCCGAACTTTAGAATGACAACTGGCATCTATCTATTCACCCGAGAACATGTCGCGAACGGTGTAAAATCCCGGAGCGGAATCAAGCAGAAACATAGCCGCTCTATCGATACCGCTGCTGAAAGCCTGACGAGACCAGGCGCGATGAGTGATTATTAATTCTTCGTACTTCCCAACAAATCTGACCTGATGTTCACCAATAGCCCCACCTACCCTCATGGCTGCTGTCTGTGGTTGTGAACTGCCATTCGCCTGAATTCTGTCAATCAACCTGAGTGCAGTTCCGGATGGAGCATCCTTTTTTGTGGAGTGGTGGTACTCGACCAGAGAAGGGTCAAAGTCCTCACCAAGCATTTTGGCAGATTCTCCGACTATCCAGTCCATTGTGCCCATTCCAACGGAGAGGTTTGAGGCAAGAAGTATCGGACAACCTTCACTTAGATCATTGAGTATATTTAACTGCTGTCCGGTAAAACCCGTTGCCGCAATAACAATCGGTATTCTGTTTTCTGCTGCCATTACTGCATGTTCTATTGCCGGATCAGCCAGACTAAAATCAACCCACACATCAGCAGAAGGTAGCTTGTCACCGGGTGCAACTATCGGAATACCGGATATGGTCTTTCCGATATCAGGATGCTCCCCGTGTTCAATCCCAGCGATGATAGAAACAATAGCTTTCTTATCTGCATTGAAGTTCATTTGAGAATATTCAGCGCAGATCAACTGCCCCATCCTGCCTCGTGCTCCGAAAAGGAGTATATTAATCATTGGAGATCGCCTAAGTTTTCCAATGCTTTTGATATTGCTTTTTTAGTCGAGTTAACCACATTTGCCAGAGGTGGACGAACCTGCCCAACCTCCAACCCTATTAAATTCATTGCTTCCTTTATTGGACCGGGATTTGTTTCAAGCGAGAGGGATCCGAGCAATGGTGAGAGCTTCCGGTGTATATTCATTGCATTGATGAAATCACCACCTAGAGCAAAATCAACCATGCTTTTTGTGAGCTTGGGAGCAATATTTGAAATGACTGAAATTGTACCAGTCGCTCCTACAGACATTAAGGGCAGAGTCAAGGTATCATCACCGGAAAGCACAGCAAAGTTACCTGGTGCATTTGCAGCAATTTCTCCAGATCGCCAAACATCCCCTCCAGCCTCCTTTACTCCAATTATATTCTCATGTTTGCCGAGTTCCAACACCAATGATGCTGGAATGCCAACACCACATCTTCCGGGAATATGATAAAGAATTACCGGCAAGGGTGAGGAATTTGCGACATTGGTAAAATGACGTTTCAGTCCGGCAGGGGTTGGCTTATTGTAGTATGGGGTGACAATGAGGACAGCATCCGCTCCGAGCTGTGCCGCAACTCTCGAGTTTTCAATAGTCGTTTTTGTATTGTTCGTTCCCGTCCCGACAATAACAGCCAGTTTTCCATCGGCTGCATCAATTGCCCTTTGAATGAGAGCATGCCGTTCATCTGTGCTTAAAGCGGGGGATTCGCCTGTTGTTCCTAGTGGAACAATCCCGCATAGATCCGCTTCGACAGCTTTTTGAACGAGCTCCTCAAATTTCACCAAATTTACTTTGGTCTTATCAAAGGGCGTCACAAGGGCTGTAATCACGCCCTGTAAATGGCTTGAAGATAGTTTTTTGCGTAACATTCGTAAAATATACCATATTACCCAAAGTTTGTCAAGTAAGTCAGAATCTCACCTTTCGGGCTGAAGCTCTTGATTTTCATATAAAAATAGTATTATCATATGAGATTAGATCATAACAATGTTGATTTTCTTCTAACCTTTAACAGCTTCGATTGGAATAATGGCTCATTCATACACACCGGGCTTGCGCGTTTCCCGGTTCGCGAAGATAGTGAAAGAACGCAGATTACCCCTGAAAGGTGAAGTAACTGTAAAGATTGGTGATATAGTTTCAGCCAAACAGATAGTTGCTCAAACCGACCTTCCCGGCAATGTTCATCCGCTTAATTGCGCCGGACAGCTCGGAATTGTGCCGGCTGACATTGAATCCGTATTACAGGTCAAACCCGGTCAGGATATTACAAAGGGTCAGACAATTGCGGTTTCAACCTCCTTTTTTGGTCTGTTCAAGTCCAAGGTCGAATCTCCAATAACCGGAACGCTTGAAGGTGCATCCCCCATAAC
This sequence comes from Calditrichota bacterium, assembly GCA_018644935.1. Taxonomy (GTDB): domain Bacteria; phylum Electryoneota; class AABM5-125-24; order Hatepunaeales; family Hatepunaeaceae; genus JABGPL01. The sequence continues at coordinate 51,248 of JABGPL010000014.1, forward strand.
AGGTCAGTTAATCCTTCGCGAACCACCGATACCCGTTGAAGTCTCTGCCTATATTGATGGTAAAGTCACTGAGATTTTTGAAAATGAAGGTGTTGAAATAGAATCTCAAGGGGTTTTTATTCAAGGCATTTTTGGAGTCGGAGGCGAACGATACGGTAAAATTAAAATTGCTGTAAAATCCGCAGATGAAATCCTGACGAAAGACCATATCAAGGAAGATTACAAGGGTTGTGTGATAATCGGCGGAAGTCGATTGAAAATTGAAGCATATCATAGAGCAGCAGAAGTCGGTGCGGTTGCTATCGTAGTTGGCGGAATGCACAATCGGAATTTGAAAGCTCTCCTCGGATATGAACAGGGTGTAGCAATAACCGGTCATGAAGACCTGAAAACCACACTTATCCTTACCGAAGGCTTCGGTGAAATAGCAATGGCACATCGAACTTTTGAGCTGCTTTCAAAACATGAGGGCAAAAGTGCATCCGTCTCTGGTGCAACTCAAATTCGTGCCGGGGTAATACGCCCAGAGGTGATAATACCGATAGAAAAGACCGATGAATTGGCTGACAGCAAGGGTGAGGTAAAAGGTTTAGAAATGGGCGACACCCTGCGTGTGATTCGAAATCCCTACTTCGGTGCAATAGGCAAGCTGACGGCTTTACCTCCTGAATTGCAAGAGCTTGAAACTGGCGCGAAAGTTCGAGTGCTTGAGCTCGATCTCGGTGATGGAAAGAGGGCTGTTCTGCCACGTGCAAATGTGGAAATCATAGAAGAATAATTTTTCACGTGGAAAAAAAAAAAGGAAACCTTCCGGAGGACAAATGATTCGGTGGCTCACCAAAGTGATTATCGGTGTTTTTCTTCTGGTCTCCTCAAGCTTTACTCAAGAAATCCACGAGATTGCAGTAGTAGATTTGGGCGAAGCCTTTGAAGTTGTCATCCACGATACTCTGGCATACGTGGCAGACGGATTCAGTGGCCTTCGCATATTTGATGTTTCAGATCCCGCCAATCCCAACCAAATCGGAAACTGGGACACTCCTGATAATAACCTCGGATTAACTTTTGACGATGATCAAGTCCTCCTTGCTGACGGTTCGCGAGGTTTCCAAATTGTCGATGTTAGTGATCCTGAAAATGTAGCGCTCCTCGGTTCCGCAGACACCGAAGGATTTGCCCGACGGGTGCGCGTAAGGGGTGATCTTGCCTTTATTGTGGACTACCGTCCTGGACTCCTGATTTATGACGTCTCCCAGCCAGATAATCCCCAGTTGATCGGTCAAACCCAAACGAACGGTGATGCCCGTGGCATACATTTGGGAAGCACAGAGGCATACATAGCTGCCAGCACTGGTGGGCTAAGGATTGTCAATATCTCCAACCCAACCAATCCTTTTGAGATAAGTTTTTGCGATACACCAGGCAATGCTATCGGTGTTGCTCGAGCCGGTCATTATATCTACATCGCAGACTGGGACGCTGGAATACGGATGATTGACATATCCAATTTAATGAATCCTGTTGAAGTTGGCATGATCGAAACACCAGATTACACTTACGATGTGGCAGTTCAGAATAATCGACTGTTCACAGCCGAATGGGAAAGAGGCTTCCGAATCTTCGATCTCTTAGACCCGGAAAACCCCGAGCTCATCGGAGAGGTAAATACACCAGGTTTTACAGCCTCCGTAACTCCAGACCAAATACTTCTTTATGCCTGTGATTATGAAGGCGGATTGAGGATATATGACACCAGCGAATTGTTTGATCCGCCGGAAATTTCAATGCTACAAGAGGAATTAGATTTTGGAGTAATAAATATTGGCACTGGGCGTACTTCCGGCATGCAGATAACCAATATCGGTGATTTACCGCTGGTTATTAATAACATACTCTCCGATAATGAGGTTTTTGAAGTCGAATTCGAGGAAGGGCATACTATCCTCCCACAATGCTCGGAATCCTTCCTCTTAACATTTGAACCACCTGATACCATTCTTTATGAAGGAACGATAACGATCACCTCAAACGACCCGGATAATCCAGAGGTGCACACTTCTCTTTCAGGATCAGGTAGAATCCAGCGGATAGGAGAGGTCACTTATCTGCCTATAGGCTTGCAGGGTACAATCGCTTTACTTGATGAACATGTATTTCTTGGGAAGAATAATGGCTTCAGTGTCGTAGATATTTCCAATCCAGCCAACCCAGTTGAAGTAGACTCTTTTGAAACCGAAGAATATGGTTACGGTCTTGCAGTGTCAGGCAATTTGGCAATAACTGTTGGCGGCGATGATATATATATTATTGACGTTTCAAATCCAGAACAGATAGTTGAAATCGGAACCTACAGCCCTGATAGAGTGATATTCGCCTCAGACTTTAGGAATGATTTTGCCTATCTTTCCCTGGGAGACGGAAGCTCTACATTCCAGATAGTCAATCTCACCAATCCCCAAGATCCAACTCTTGATTCAGAAATCGACTTCGATGGAGGAATTTATAACATTTTCCTTACAGATAATTTTGCATGGTGTAGTCACCATCCGAATGGGTTGGTAAAAATTGATATAAGTAATCCAGAAGCTCCAGAGGTTGTAGGAGAATTCCAGTTAGACATTCCTGTTCACAGTATTTTTGCAGTAAATAATGTGGTGTACTTTACATCCGGGCATACCGGAGTTCATGCACTGATTATCAATGATCAAAATGATTGGCAGGTAGTGAACACGCCTACTCCCGAATGGGCATGGGAAATAAATGTACAGGATGATCTCATGTTCGTTGCATCGATAGAAGGTTTGCATATTCTGGATGTTGCGGATCACGATCACAATCGGCACAGATTTCTTAGTTCAATCGCTTATATAGAGAGGGGAACTTTGCGGGATGTTGTTGCAAGAAACGGATTCGCTTTTGCATCCGGTGAATCAGGGTTGTATGTATTTGATGTGTCATATTTTACAGGTGTTTCCGAATCACCTCCTAGAACCACTCCTATTGACATCCCGATTCTGGCAACACTGGAACCCGCTTTCCCGAATCCCTTTAATTCCTCAACAAATTTATCTTTTACGTTGAGTAAACCATCAAGAATTTCGCTCCATATTTTTGATATCACAGGGAAGTTTATAACATCGGCAACGGAGGGTGTTTTTAATACAGGTGTTCATCAGGTTGAATGGGAATCGCCGAACCTTGCCGGTGGTGTATATTTACTGAATTTATCCACCGATGGTTTTTCAACCACCCAGAAAATAGTCAATTTGAGATAGGGAGATATGTCAACCAGAATCTTTAAATGCCGGAACTTGAACATCCCGCTTGGAGAGCGCACTCTGATAATGGGTATTCTCAATGCAACTCCCGATTCATTCTCTGATGGTGGTGAAGCATATGGGCTACAGAACGCTATTGATCGAGGATTGGAACTTATATCCGCCGGCGCTGATATCCTGGATATTGGCGGTGAATCAACTCGCCCCGGCAGCGATCCGGTTTCGCTGGATGAGGAACTTGAGAGGGTGATCCCTGTTATTGAGGCACTTAGCAATAAAACAAAAATCCCCATCTCAATAGATACATACAAATCTGAGGTTGCAAGGCTTGCTCTGAAAGCAGGAGCTCACATCGTCAATGATATCAGTGCCGGAATATTCTCTGAGGATATGCCGGAGGTGGTGTCCGATTTTGGTGCAGGTATTGTCCTAATGCATATTAAAGGCACTCCGCGGGACATGCAGAAGAATCCCTCATATGACAATGTTATGGAAGAGATTTCGTATTTTCTGATGAATGCCGTTATTCAGTTTCGCAGTCGCGGAGTGGACAAATCCTCCATTCTTGTTGATCCGGGAATCGGGTTTGGAAAAAAATTGCTGCACAACCTTGAACTAATGAAGCGCCTTGGTGAACTAAAAAAACTGGCAAGTGGCGTTTTGGTTGGACCATCTCGAAAGTCGTTCATCAGTGGGATCACTGGATCTCCGGTTGATGATCGACTGCCTGAAACTATTTCTGCTGCTGTTGTCTGCGCATTTAATGGAGCGGATGTCATCCGAGTTCATGACGTATATCCAGTCGCAAAAGCCTTAAAAGTATCTGATGCAATTCAACGCTAATTATGATTTTTCAGTTGTTTATCAATTATACAAACTTGAAACACTTGCATAGAAAATTATCCGAGTTTACCTTCAGAATAAACAATCCTATTAGTGGGCAACATCGAACATTTCAATTAATCTACCGAAAGATAAGCTGAAAATATACATATAGATAATTTTTGGAGGTTACAATGCCTGAGCGAAGAATTAGAAAGCCTGAGAAAAAGAAGGTAGAAGAAAGCGAACAAATGAAAATTGCTTTCTTTAGAAAACAAGAGGTTAGAAGAGAATTACATAATGATGAATGGTATTTCTCCGTGTTAGACGTAGTTGGGATATTATCTGGAACAGAAAATCCGAGAAGATACTGGAGTGACCTTAAGAGGAAGCTAAAAGCAGAGGGAGCAACTCAGTTGTACGAGAAAATCGTACAACTGAAATTGGAGAGCTCAGATGGCAAAAAATACTCAACCGATTGTGCGGATACAGAAACCATGTTGAGAATAGTTCAGTCAATTCCCTCACCAAATGCAGAGCCTTTTAAAAGGTGGTTAGCAAAGGTAGGCTTTGAGAGGATTCAAGAAATTGAGCAGCCCGGATTAGCTGTTAAAAGAGCGAGAGCAACCTACATCGCAAAGGGATATGATGATGAATGGATCGAGAGACGTGTTCAAAATATTCAAAAGCGAGCCGAGCTAACAGATGAATGGAAAGATCGGGGGGTAGAAATCGGCAGGGAATATGCAATATTAACCGCGGAAATATCCGCAGCCACATTTGGATTTAACCCGAATGAACATAAGGAAGTAAAGGGACTCGATAAACGGGATAACTTGCGCGACCACATGACCCCGCTTGAGCTGATATTTTCAACTCTCGGAGAGGTTGCAACAAAGGAAATAACGGTAAATCGGGATGCGAAGGGATTTGATGAGAGCCTTGAATCTGCTAAAGATGGCGGAAAAATTGCGGGTGACGCAAGACTGGCGTTAGAAAAACAAACAGGAAAATCTGTTGTGACCTCAAAGAACTATAAAGAACTTTCATTTGATCCGAAAATCAAAAAAGCTGTCAACGTTCCGCCTCCAGACAAGAAGTCAAGTTGACAATGACCAATAAGCTTACTATTCAATAATTTTTATTTGCGATGAAATTAGATTATATTATTCATGAGCTTAATCTCAATAAGTATTTGAATCCGGTAATGGAAATTGAAACCCGAAATTTCCCTGATCCCTGGCCAGTAAGTGCATTCATTGAGGTTTGGATGTGGGGGTATTTACTCTGGGGGGTGTTCCAATCGGATAACCTCATTGGCTATCTGATAGCTGCTAAGAGGAACAACCGTTATCACATAGCAAATGTTGTAATCGATATACCGTTCCGTAGATTAGGAGCCGGTCGAGGTATATTGCGGAAATTGATACAACATGCAAAAGAAGAAAAAGTTAAGAGAATTTTTCTTGAGGTTAGGAAAAGCAACCACGCAGCGATTATGTTGTATAAGTCTGAAGGATTTGTTCAGTCCGGCGAGAAGTCCGACTATTATGAAGATTCCGAAAGTGCATTGATTTTCAGTTGCGATCTTGGTTAGCAACTCAATCAGGTTCAAATAAGTAGTTTCTTTAATTTTTCACAAAGTTAATTATGGCAGCATGGTTTAAAAGGTCAGGGAAACCCCTGAAATCAGAACAGAGGCGCGACATTCCCGATGGAGTGTGGATCAAGTGTAAATCTTGTGGTGACACGCTATTTAAAACAGAGTTGATGCGCCAAAAACAAATATGCAAAAGTTGTGGATATCATTTCCTGTTGCCATCAGAAGAATATTTCAAGCTCCTGCTTGACCTTGATAGCTGGACTGAGCACGACGCCAAAGTAACTTCTGTTGATACACTTGGGTTTAAGGATACACTGAAGTACTCTGACAGGATTGTCAAATACACAAAAAAATCTGGGCTGTCGGATGCAATTCGTTGTGTTTCTGGTCGTCTCGATGATAAACCCGTTGAATTAGCTGTGATGGACTTTGCCTTTATGGGCGGGAGTGTTGGTTCAGTCGTGGGTGAAAAGATTTCACGGTCAATAAAAAGGGCAATCCAGAACAAAACCCCGTTGATTATTGTCTCTTGTTCAGGTGGGATGCGAATGCAGGAGGGAATATTTTCTCTGATGCAAATGGCGAAAGTTTCAACAGCACTGGTTACCTTATCCAGAGCAAAGCTGCCATTTATTTCAATTCTGACAAATCCGACCACCGGTGGCACAACAGCATCATTTTCAATGCTTGGTGACCTGAATATTTCTGAGCCAGGAGCCCTTATTGGTTTCGCCGGTCCGAGAGTTATCAAACAAACAATTGGTCAGGATTTACCTCCGGGATTTCAAAGCGCAGAATTTCTTCTCGACCATGGTTTTTTAGATATGATCGTGAAAAGAACAGATATGAAACCGAAGCTTTCTAATCTACTCTCTATCCTGACACCCAGAGAATAAAATGCATTTTCGGATGGATAAGCTTCTCCTGAATAATACAATCTTGATAGCAGGCTTCACACTAAGAAAATAGCAAACCAGACATAGAAAATGAAAAATGACTGACATACCCGATGTATTTGGATTAGGTCATTGTTGTATAGACTATCTTAATGTACTCGACCCTTTCCCCGACAAAGGGAAAAAGGGAGAAATCGTTGATTCCCTGATTATTAGTGGCGGACCTGTTCCAACAGCATTACAGGCACTTAAAATATTTGGACGCACCACACGATTCTGCGGAAAGGTCGGAGATGACGAGGCTGGTGAGCAGGTTATATCCGAGCTTGATATGAACGGAATTGACACCACACCGATTGTTATTGACCCTGAAATAAAAACCGCCATCGCGCATATCTGGATAGACATTTCAGATGGTTCACGTACAATTGCACTAAACAGAGCAAAGACCAATTGGATATCTGAATCCGAATTAGATAACAACCATCCAAAGAAATGTAGGCTATTTTTAACCGATGGTCGAGCCGAAAAAGCAACCATCCAAGCCCTTCAAGTCGCCAGAAATGCAGGTATACCTACCGTGTTTGACAGTGGAGCAGTTCGTCCCGGAATTGAAAAGATGTTACCGTTAGTGGACTATGCTGTTGTATCAATCGATTTTGCTGACACTTTTCTCACTATCCCAAAGCAGCATACCCGGTCTTCAGAAAAAGAGGCCATTATCGAACGAGGTCAAGTACTTTGTCGAGCTCTAATCAATAGTGGAGCAGGAACTGCAATCGTAACAGTTGGTGAAATGGGAGCGGTCTGGTCAACCAGATCTGAAAAAGGGCTAATTCCCGGCTTTGAAGTAGATGTTTATGATACCACAGGAGCGGGAGATATTTTTCATGCTGGTTTCATTCATGGATTATTGGAAGAATGGTGTATGACAGAATGCATACGTTTTGGTAATGCTGCGGCGGCACTTTCCTGTAGAAAACTCTCCGGATTAATGGGAATACCAACTCTCGAGGAAATTAACGAACTGCTTTACCATTCTACAAATACTCAGATGTAATTTTGTTTCTAGAGAGCTCAATAAATTGGCCCCTACGCGGATTCACTCTCCCATCAAAAAAGGGAACTGCCGAGAAATATATAATTATTCCCGGCAGCATTAGTGTTTCCATTTACCATACGTGTCTTCTCACTTAAACATATTTATTTGACCAACAGAATTCGTTGTGTTTCAGTTTTTGTTTTTGAAGCATACCGGACAATATACATTCCCCCGGTATTGCTAGATGCATTCCATGTCACTTCATGAACACCAGCCGATGCATACCCATTTTCAAGATCAGCAACAATCCGGCCATGCATATCAAATATCTGAAGATTTATATATTCACTTCCCGGCAGATTATAGACAATGGTAGCCTCTGCATTAAATGGATTTGGATAACATCCCACTATGCCAAACCTCATTCCATCGCCAAAGTCCTGAATATCCTCATTATTGGTTGCAGATTGGAGGTTCATCGCTTCTGAACAATCCAGTATTGCAATCCCTGACCGCCCCGCAACATATGCGTATTGTCCGGCAATAGCAATCCCCGCCGGATACATATTCATCCCTGAGAAATTTCCAAGCAGGTGTTGATTATCCTCGTTTGAAATGTCATAAAGTTCTAGCCCGTCGTTCCAATTTGTGGCAAAAAGCAGCTCTCCGGATATGTCAAAATCATAACACAATCCCGTTCTGAACTGGCGTGAAAGTACTATATCCTCAGGATTGGAAATATTGTATTGCCAGAGAACATCGCCATCAGCCCAAAAAAGAGTTTCTTCCATAATTTCAAGAGCCGACCCTATGCCCTCCGAATAAATACCGTTGACGATCAGAGGATCTTCCGGGTTTGAGATTTCTAATGTCCATAATCCGATCTTCATTCCGGTCACATATGCATAATTACCAGAGATCGCGACAGTGCTACAGGGAATTCTAACACGCCCCACATGATGAGGATTACTCAGATCAGAGACATCCACAACCCACAGTCCCTCACCCACCGGTTGCCAGGAATTCTGAGTTGCAGCAACATAGGCATAATCACCGGATACGACAACATCACCAACAAATCCTCCCATTTCAAATGAGCCGATCTCTTGTATATTTTCAAGATCTGAAATATCAAGGATGAGCATGCCCGCTAGTCCATCAGCGATAAATGCAACATCTCCTCTGATAAACACATTAAGCATTTGACCCGACGTTTCATATTTTGCAAGTTCGCGAGGATTTACAGGGTCAGATATATCCAGTACAAACATTCCATTTTCCGAATCAACAACAAAAGCTCTGTTATTGTTAATAACAATCCCACCTATTTCCCCATATTCACCAATCGAACTTACCTGTTGAATTGATGCTGGATCGCTTACATCAAATACAATCATGCCATTAAAGTGAGTCGTCAAATAGACGAAATCACCTCGTAAGCTCAAATCCTCTATCGGAAAATCAAAATGCAAATCATCGATTAATTGGGGATTTGAAGGATCTTCGATATCCACAACGTATAGCCAGGATTCTCTGTTATCAAAATTGTCCCCAATGCAAAACGCAAAACGTTCATTTATCTCAATTTTGTAAACGCTCTCTTGAAAATCAATTCTGCCAAATTCAGATATTCGATTCAAAGGTTCAGAAACGTCATACACATACAAACTCCGATTTCGTGCAACTATACATCCAACGGTTTCCGTAACAGAGATATCACTTACCTGAGCGTGTATTTGAATAGTGCCGACTTGAAATATTGAGTCCTGATTACTAATATCGATTGTGGTTATTCGCTGAGCCCTGTAATCTGTGGCGAAAACAAAGTTGTCATTTGAAGACAACGTTCGTGTATACCCATCATTAATACCAAAAGCTTCGAGAACAGCAGGCTCAAATGGATCAGAAACGTCTACGATCAAAACCGCCGGTGTATCATCGTTAACTCCACGACTAATCTTTCCGGCTGCTATAATAACAAGATTGCCCTGTTTTTCAATCTCCCAACCCGAGCCTTCCAATTCAACCGTACTGATTAATTCAGGAGTTTCGGGACTGGATACATCTATCACCTGCAATGCAGTTGGGTCCGCTGATATTGCATATGCATAGTCACCATCAACGGCTACTCCCTGTACTGATCCATCTACGTCTACAACACTAACCTGTCGTGGTGACTGCACGTCAGAAACATCTACAATTCGGACACCCTGACGACCACTTGCAACATAAACATAATCATCACTAACTCCGACCTGATTCAGGTCGTACCAGTAATCATATATGGAATTCACCATGTTTACACCGTTACCATCTTGAGCGCATATGGTTGCACCAAAAAATAGCAGAACAAACAGAGCGTATGTGATCTTTAGTTTTTTCACCATTTCCTTAATCTCTTCATTTGCTGCAATTATTGCACACCAGACAGCGCAACAATTGCACATTCACTCATAAGTATCATTTGACAGTTTCTTAATCTTTTTCAATTCAAAGCCACATCTGTTTTCCCCAGAACCATCAGCAACACCTTTGTATCATTAAATACAGCGCTTTACCACTTCGGCAATCACTTCACAAACCTCAACCGGGAATAATATAGAACAATGAAGTTCACTCTTGTAAATCGCAAAGCCTATGCCAAACGTTGGATTCACATCCTTTCCATTTTTTTGATGCGTTTTCAAAAGAGTTTGAATCTGTTTCAAAAATTCAACAGTTGAACATTCCTTCAGGCGACCACAGACGTATATTACCAATATCATGAACAGGAAGAAATTCAACAG